>CACZOS010000147.1 GCA_902782815.1 uncultured Lachnospiraceae bacterium
CATATCGGTATCTGCGGCGAGCACGGCGGAGATCCTTCATCCGTTGAGTTCTGCAACAAGATCGGCCTTGACTATGTATCCTGCTCACCTTTCCGTGTACCGATCGCCCGTCTTGCCGCAGCACAGGCAGCTATCGCACAGAAAAAATAATCAGGTAAATAATCATTCACCAATTTGGGGACCGGCTTAAGCCGGTCCCTTTTTTAGTTGCCATTTATAGATAAATTCTACAAAAGACAGGTGCAATGTAATGTATATTATGTTAAAATAGTTATAAATCATTTTAAAATTCCGGAGGAAAAACAGATGATAAAATTTGGAGAGATTCCCTACGACAGACCGGACCTGGACCAGGTGAAGGAGCAGATGGACCGGATCAGAGAATCTTTTGTCGGAGCGGATACTTACCTGGATGCCTGCGAGTGTTTCAGAGCCATGGATCAGCTTAAGCGACATCTGGAGTCGGTGGGGAATGTGGCCTTTATCCGGCATTCCATCGACACCAGGGATCCTTTTTATGACGAGGAGATAAAATTTTGGAATAATACACGCCCCCGGATCATGGAGTATCTTGAACAGTGGAACAGAGCCCTGTGCGCTTCACCCTACCGTGATCGTCTGGAGGAGGACTTCGGCAGGATCGTTTTTCAGAATATCGAACTTGAGCTGAAGTGTTTTGCCCCTTCCATCATTCCTCTTCTCCAGGAAGAGAATCAACTGACCACCGAGTATGAAAAACTCCTGGCCGGCGCTCAGATCCCTTTCAGGGGCAAGACTTACACCATTGCTCAGCTGGACCGGTATAAAAAGGACCGGGATGATGAGATCCGTCTGGAGGCCTGGAAAGCGGAAGGAGGCTGGTACCGGGATAATCAGGATAAGCTGGACAGCATCTATGACAGGCTGGTTGCTCTCAGACATGAGATGAGTCAGAAACTCGGTCTTAAAGATTATGTGGAGATGGGTTATTACCGGATGACCAGAAATTGTTACGACCGGGAAGATGTGGACCGTTTCCGTGAATCAGTCCGGAAATACCTGGTGCCGGTGGCGGAGGGAATACGCCGGAAACAGGCAGAGAGACTTGGATTGGATTATCCCTTAAGTTTTGCTGACTGTGCCCTGATGTTCCGGTCCGGAAATGCTGTCCCGGTGGGAGACGCTGAGGATATTCTGGCGGCCGCGGGCAGGTTTTATGACAATCTATCCCCGGAGACCAGTGAGTTCTTCCGCACGATGAGGGACGGGGAACTGATGGATCTGCTTTCCAGAGAGGGAAAGGAAGGGGGAGGATACTGTACCGGTATCTACGACTATGATGTCCCCTTTATTTTTGCCAACTTCAACGGGACCCGGGATGATGTGGAGACTGTCACCCATGAGGCGGGACATGCCTTTGCCGACTGGACCAACCGGAAACGTGTCCCCATGGAGACAATCTGGCCGAGCATGGAGGGCTGTGAGGTCCATTCCATGAGCATGGAGTTTTTTGCCTGGAAGAGCGCGAAAGATTTCTTCGGCGAGGATTCGAGGAAGTTTCTCTACAGCCATCTGGCAGGATCCCTGCTCTTTATCCCCTACGGCACCATGGTGGATCATTTTCAGCACATCATTTTTGAACAGCCTGATCTGACCCCTGCCCGTCGCCATGGGGTATGGAAGGAACTCCTGGGTGTCTATATGCCCTGGCTCAGGCTGGACGGGGATATTCCCTTTTATTCCGAGGGGATGGGCTGGCAGCGGCAGCACCATATTTATTCCTACCCATTTTATTATATCGATTACTGTCTGGCCCAGACCGTGGCTCTGGAGTTTTGGGCAATGATGCAGGAAGACTACGGACGAGCCTGGGACAGATATATGGCCTATACCGAACAGGGAGGCTCCCGGGTTTTTACCGAGCTTCTGGACCGGGCAGGCATGCAGAGCCCCTTTGAGGAGGGGACCATTAAGGCCGTTTCCGGGAAGGCACAGCAGTGGCTTACTGAGTTTGATCTTAGGGGTATCGACTGATGGCGGTAAAACGGAAGAAAATCCTACAGACAATCCAGGAGAAGGACGGAACCTATCGGTATACGGGAGAGTATTACCGGTTGCGGCAGGAGGAAGCTTCCGGTAAAGGCCGGATGACCGTTCCGGTGATTCTTTATCTGCTCACCGCTGCCCCGGTGATCATCTCCGGATGTATCGATGCTTCGGTGGCCAACGCCGCTTTCTATGTGATCCTTCCCTTTGTGGGTGAGGTTTCCGCCCTGTTTGTCCTGACCTGGAATTTTGTGAAGCTGGTTTTTCACAGCCGGAAGATCCGGTCTTATGTGCTGGATCAGGCAGAGTCCAGAATTCCCGGGGCCGCTGTGGTCCTGTGCGGCTTTGCCCTGGCCGGGCTGCTCCTGTCCCTGGCCTTTCTCTTCCGGAACGGCACCGGCGGAAAAACGGCTGCCAGCATTCTTTATCTTGTCTGCAAATCTCTTACGGCATTGCTGGCTCTGGGATTTCGGAAGAGTTTCCTGGGGCTGGAGTGGGAGAGGATGAATCCTTCCTGACCGGCTGTACCGATGGTTTATAACTGGATATGTCCAGTTCAAATAATGAAAGGAGATGTAAAAATGAAAAAAAGAGTATCATTGTTTTTAGTCCTGCTGATGTGCCTGACGGCGATCGCGGGATGCGGCGGCGGAGGGGCAGCGGAGAACAAACCCCTGGTAGTTGGCTATTCCAACTTCTCCAGTAAATTCTCTCCCTTTTTTGGCGAGACAGCTTATGACCAGGATGTGGCAAAGATGACATCCATCTACCTGCTTAACACGGACCGTCAGGGCGCTGTTGTGGAGAAAGGGAAAACCGGTGAGACCCGTTCCTACAATAATACGGACTACACCTATTACGGACCGGCGGATCTGACCATCACACCCAATCAGGACGGAACCGTAGACTATGACTTTGAATTGAGAGATGACATCAAGTTTTCCGACGGGGAACCCCTGACTGTGGATGATGTAATCTTCTCCATGTATGTTCTCTCTGATCCGACCTACGACGGATCATCCACCTTCTTTGCCATGCCCATCAAAGGTATGGAAGCATACCGTTCAGGTATGACTCCTTTAATGGACCTGATTCTGGAAGCAGGCAAAGACAACAAGGACTTCTCCAAATGGGATGAAGCCACCCAGACTGCTTTCTGGGCCGAAACGGAAACCGCAGGAGCCAAATTTGCCCAGTCCATCGTGGACTACTGTATCGCCAACGGCTACAATGCCGAGGGTGACAGCGTAGCAGCCTGCGCCGCAAACTGGGGCTATGAACTTGCAGAAGATGCCACAGTGGAAGATTTCTATGCCGCTATGCTTGAAGCATATAAAGGTGATGTGAAGGCATTGTCCGATACCGAGAAGGCAGATGCTTCCCTTTTCTCCCTGATGGACAACTACGCTGAGTATTCCAAGGGTGTTGAGACCGGTGAATCCGCTCCCAATATCGAAGGTATCCAGAAGACCGGAGACAATACTCTTCGTGTGACTCTCACCGAAGTGGATGCCACTGCCATCTATAATCTGGGTATCACCATCTGTCCCATGCATTACTATGGCGACAAGGAAAAATATGATTATGACAACAACATGTTCGGTTTCGAAAAGGGTGACCTTTCCACCGTTCGTGCAAAAACCACCGAGCCCATGGGCGCGGGTCCCTATAAATTTGTTAAATTCGAAAACGGTGTTGTTTCCTTTGAAGCAAACGATGACTACTATCTCGGGGCACCCAAGACCAAGAATATGCAGTTCCTGGAGTCCCAGGATCAGGATAAGCTGAACGGTATCCTGACCGGAACCATCGACATCACCGATCCCACCTATTCACTGGATACCGTAAAAGCCATCAAGAAGGCAAACGGCAATGATGACGTGAACGGTGATGCCATCACCACCAGCACCGTGGATAATCTCGGATACGGCTATCTGGGCATCAGCGCCGAGTCCGTCTGTGTAAAGGGTGAAAAAGGTTCTGAAGCATCCAAGGATCTTCGTAAAGCATTTGCAACCGTGCTTTCCCTTTATCGTGACGTTACGGTCAACTCTTATTACGGCGAGACCGCTTCCGTCATCAACTACCCGATCTCCAACACCTCGTGGGCTGCTCCGCAGTCGTCTGACGACGGCTACAAGGTCGCCTTCTCGGTGGATGTGGACGGCAACGACATCTACACCTCCGACATGACTGACGAACAGAAGGAAGAGGCCGCCCTTGCCGCAGCTCTGGGCTTCTTTGAGAAAGCCGGATATACCGTCCAGGACGGAAAGGTTACCGCTGCTCCGGAGGGAGCAAAGATGAGCTATGAGGTATGGATCCCCGCTGACGGCCAGGGAGATCACCCCTCCTTCATGATGCTGAACCTGGCATCCGATGCCTTAAAGAAGATCGGCATTGAACTGGTGGTCAAAGACCTTGCCAATTCCGCGGACCTGTGGACAGGAATCGAGGCAGGCAGTGTTCCCATGTGGTGTGCAGCATGGCAGGCAACTCCCGACCCGGATATGTACCAGGTATATTTCTCCGGCTCAGGTTCCGATAAAGAGCCCGGCGGATCCAACTATATGTATGATATCGAGGATAAGGAACTGGATAAACTGATCCTGGACGGACGCGCAAACATGGATCAGTCCTACCGTAAACAGGTTTATAAATCCTGTCTGGATATCATCGTTGACTGGGCTGTTGAGGTTCCGGTATATCAGAGACAGAATGCCATCATCTTCGCCACAGACCGTGTGAAGATGGAAAGTGTTACTCCGGATATCACCACCTACTGGCCATGGTACTCCGAGATTGAAAAGATCGAGCTTAAATAAAACAAGAAATGCTGCATCCTCATGGCGGAAGATACCTCCGCCATGAGAGGAAGGGAAGATACTGCGGGGCAGACAGGGAGGCCTGTCTGCCTCGCAGGATAATTTTTCCTTCCTTTAAGAATTTAAGCCAGCAATTACAGGATTATCATCACCAATTTATGAAAACCATTTAATGATAAAGGGAGATGTATCGTGCGTAAATATATCATTAAACGATTGCTGCAATCCCTGGTCATCCTTTTCTTTGTGGCCTTCATCCTCTATGCCCTGATGCGCTGCCTGCCCACTTCCTATGTGGAGACCATGGCCAGACAGAAATCCATGCAGCCGGGATCCAAGAGTTACGAGGAATGGATGGAGCAGCTTACGGCCATGTACAATATGAACGGAGGCATCATCACGGGATTTTTCCGATGGCTGGGCTCCATCTTAAGAGGCCAGTTCGGCGACAGCTGGAGGTGGACTGTTCCCGTTGTTCAGAAATTCAATGAAACAGTATGGCTTTCCTTCGTAATGGGCTTTATTTCCTTTGCCCTGGAACTGCTTATCGCCATCCCTTTGGGAATCATTGCGGCAACCAAACAATATTCAAAGACAGACTACACCATATCGGTGATCGCTCTGGCAGGTATATCCCTGCCCACCTTCTTTTTTGCTTCCCTCCTGAAGCTCCTGTTTTCCGTGAAGCTGGGCTGGTTTGACCTCTATGGTCTGGTGGGAAGAAACTATGATCAGCTTTCCACCATGGGAAAACTTCTGGATAAAGGTAATCACCTGGTCCTTCCCATCATAACCCTTGTGGTGGTCAGTATGGGCGGACTGATGCGTTTCACCAGAACAAATATGCTGGAAGTACTGAATGCGGACTACATCCGTACCGCCCGGGCAAAAGGCCTGTCCGAGAAAAAGGTCATCTATCATCATGCTTTCCGCAACACCCTGATCCCTATCGTTACCATCGTGGGCGGCTCTTTGCCGGGACTCTTTTCCGGAGCGTTGATCACGGAGACCTTATACGGTATACCGGGAATCGGTTATGCCTCCTACCAGTCAATGGTATCGGGAGACATTCCCTTCTCCATGTTTTTCCTGGTATTTACCGCTATATTGACACTGCTGGGCAATCTGATCGCGGATATTCTGTACGCGGTGGTGGATCCCCGTGTCAGAATCGCATAATGGGAGGATGAAAAATGGATAATAATGAATTAAACAAGTCCTCCCTGCAGGATGAAAGCAACGCAGCAGAGGAAAATTATTCCCTCAATGATGACCGCCGTGTGAAGGTTCTCTCGCCGGGAGCCCTGGTGGCCAAACGTTTTTTCCGTAACCGCCTTGCGGTGACGGGTATGGTCATTCTGATCGCCATGTTTATCTTTTCCTTCATCGGAGGGCTAATTACCCCTTACAAGGAGGATCAGAAGTTCTACACGGTCAAAACCCAGAGCCAGGATTACGCGGGCATCATCCATAATGAGGAATACAGGTATACCGTGGGCGATAAAGATCTCTTTAAAAGTTCGGTATTTGCCCAGGTATTCCGGAATATCCTGGAAGGCAACGAAACATTTGATTACAATGATCAGACCTATACGCTGAAGGAGATCGATAATGAAGTTTATACGGTAAGCTGCAAGGATAAACTGGTGGGTATAGCCAGTAAGGAACTGGTTAACTCCTCCACGCAAGAACC
>CACZOS010000148.1 GCA_902782815.1 uncultured Lachnospiraceae bacterium
CGGCCGCAGACACCGGAGATCTTGGTGGGGTTGAGGGAAGGATTCTGCTCCTTGGCCATCTTTATGGACACCGGGATAAACTCGGACAGGAAGGTATTGCAGCAGAGGCTTCTCCCGCAGATGCCGATCCCGCCCATGATCTTGGTCTCGTCCCTGACACCGATCTGCCTTAATTCGATACGGGTCTTGAAGACGGAAGCAAGGTCCTTGACCAGCTCCCGGAAATCGATACGTCCGTCGGCGGTAAAATAGAACAGAACCTTATTGTTGTCGAAGGTGTATTCACAGTCGATCAGCTTCATCTTCAGATCATGCTTCTTGATCTTCTCGAGACAGATATTAAAAGCATCCCTGCTTTTGATCTTATTCTGCTGCTGGATCTTTACATCCTCCTCGGTGGCGATACGGATAACCGGCTTTAAGGTAGAGATGATCTTCTCCTCCCTGACCTCCCGTCTGTCCAGCACCACCTTGCCGAATTCGATCCCTCTGGCAGTCTCCACGATCACGTTGTCCCCCACCCGGACCGGACAGTTGTCGGAGGAAAAATAATATATCTTGCCATTGTCCCGGAAACGGACTCCTATCACTTGTACCATTTGTTCTCCATTCCGCCGCAGGTCTGCCCACGGCATATCTTTATAAAAACGATTGTTTATCCTTGACCGGTCCCCTCAGGAGGGGGAAAACAGCCGTCTGACCGCAAAAAACAAAAGATCCATGGCTGCTTCAAAATTCACATTTGCCGTAATCTGCCGGTCAGTCTCCCCCAGATGATCAAAAATCCGGCTGAGAGACGCAAGGGAAAGCCTTTCTGCCTGACGGCAGAGAACCGGGAAATCCCCCCGGAAAAGCAGTCTCTCCTGATCTCCTGTAGTCTTCCAGATCAGAATATCCCTGAACCACATCCTGATGATATCCAGATATTCCCGGATGCGATCTTTGTATACCCTGCATTCTTTGGCCCTTCCGTCCAGCTCATAATCCTCCATCTCGTGAAAATGACGGACCAGTTCCAGAGCGTGTTCCCTCATCTCGTTGAATTCCACGGATCCGGCTATGGCCATGGCTTTTCCCACATTTCCCATGGAAAAGCCGGCATAGAATTCGGCCATCCCCGGATCGATCCCCAGCCGGTCTGTCAGATGACGGCGGATCAGGGATACCGGAACGGGTTTGACCGTAAGGCTTATGCACCGGGAAAGCACTGTGGGAAGAAAGGCTCCGCGGTTGGCTGTAAGAAGGAAGATCACCGCATAATCAGCAGGTTCTTCTATGGTTTTTAAGATAGCGTTCTGGGCGGAGGGATTCATTTTCTCCGCCTCGTCGATGATATATATCTTATATGGTCCCTTGTAAGGCTGGATATCCACAGTATTGATGACCTGTGTCCTGATCTCTCCGACACTGATCACATTCGCCTTTTCATGGGTAACCCAGATGACGTCAGGATGGTTATGATGATCAACCTGAAGGCATGAACTGCATTTCCCGCAGGGTTTTGTTCCTTCTCCCCGGCACTGCAGGATTTTGGAAAATGCGTTGGCCAGCATCTTTTTCCCCGATCCCTTTTCCCCCTCAAAAATGTAGGCATGAGAGATCTTATTATGGGCGATGGAGGAGTAAAAAAATTCCTTTATCTGCTCATTTCCCAATATCCGGTTCAAATCATTCAGGGGATCCCACCCTGTCTGATTCCTAGGATATGATATACCCCAGGATATGTTCAATGATCTCATTCTGGATCTCTTCCACCGGCCGGCACCCGTCGATCCTGATCACCTCAGGCCGGTTTTCCAGCACCCTTCGATATCCGAGGGACACCATACGGTGGAAATCTATGCTCTGCTGTTCCAGACGATCCAGTTTTTTCTGCTGCATCTTCCGGGCGATCCCCTCCTCTTCGGGGATGTCGATAAAGAAGATAAGATCCGGTTTGTAGGTCCCGATACCCGGAGCGTTGATCAGATCCACCGTCTCGGTTCCCAGCCCCCGGGCTATCCCCTGATAGACGATGGAAGAATCCACAAAGCGATCACTGATGACGATCTTGCCCTCCTCGATGGCCGGACCGATAACGTCATGGACCAGCTGGGCCCTGGAGGCGGCATAGAGCAGCATCTCCGTCACATCGGCCATCTCCCGGTAATCGGGATCCAGAATAATCTTCCGGATAGCCTCTCCGATCCGGGTTCCTCCCGGTTCCCTGGTGACCAGACAATCCCTTCCGCGGGATTCAAGATATTGTTGCAAACATGTAATCTGCGTGGTCTTTCCGGAACCGTCCGGTCCCTCCAGCACGATAAACAAACCTCTCATCTGCTTCTCCCATCTTCAGCGGTAACTTTAAACTGTCCATCGGACAAAGCCGGTACATTATAACCATTATATAGGTATTCGTTCATCTTTTCTACTATTTCTTTTGTGATTTTTTCCCCCGGTACCAGGATCGGGATTCCCGGAGGATAGAGGCAGACATAGTCCGCAGCTATTCTCCCCGTACACTCCTCCCAGACAAGAGATCTTTTCTCCCCGTCCATGGCTTCCCATATAGCCATTTCCCTCTCCGGCCGGAAAGAGAAAACGACAGTATCCGGCAGCTCCCGGGCAGACAGACCGGATGAACACCCAAACCAGGCGGCATCCACTTCCTCATCTATGGCAAAAATCGCCTCTTCCAGTTTTGCCAGATCCTCTCCCCTGTCGGAAAGAGAGGTCATAGCCAGACAGGAAGCAGCACAGGCCATTTCGCACTCTATATGATACCGGTCCAGAAGGGTTCGGAAGAGGCTTAATCCGTCGATCCCCGCCCCTCCTGTCAGAAAGAGGAGTTTCCCGGGATCATAGGCAAAAGCATCCGAAGGTTCCGGCTGAAAAAGACGAATTCTTTTCAGTTGTTCACATTTTCTGCGGAAATCCAGTAGTTTATCCACATATTCCCCCACTTTATCCGGGTGATTATGTGTATAAAACACCCCATACTCCGCTGAAGCCAGAAGAAGATAGGATGGACTAGAGGTCTGGTAGACCGAAAGCATCTCCCGGACTCTCTCCTCCGGCACCAGGTCCGAACACAGATGAAGCAAAGCGGTCTGAGTGGCACAAGGCAGTGTCTTGTGAACGCTCTGGATCACCAGATCGGCCCCGCACTCCACGGCGCTTTCCGGAAAAGACTCATGATAAATAAAGTGAGCGCCATGGGCCTCATCCACGATCAGGGGAATCCCATAGGGCCGGATGATCTCCTTTATGGTCCGCACATCACTGACCAGGCCCTCGTAGGTGGGGGAAGTGATGATCATGGCCTTTACACCGTGATGGGTCTCCAGCAGAGAAACCAGCCGGTCTCTGTCCTCTTCCCCGATCCCCTTTATCACTTCTCCTTTCCGGCAAAGCCCCGGATACAGATAGACAGAATCGAGACGGAGGAGACGGAGGGCATGATAGACAGACCGGTGGCAGTTTCTTGCCACCAGGATACGGTCCCCAGGCCGGCATACCGCGGAGATGGAAGCCAGGATACCGGCGGTGCTCCCGTTGATCAGGTACCAGCTCGCTGACGTATGGTATATCTCTTTAAGATAGTCCATGGATTCCCTGATTATCCCGTGGGGATTATGCAGGTCATCATATCCGGTGATCTCCGTGATATCCATACCGTAAATAGCCCCCAGGGCCTTCCCGTGATCCTCTGCTCCGGGAAAAAGATCATCCCCGGGCCATCTCCTTTTATGGCCGGGCATATGAAACGGGATTCTGTTTTCTTCTTTAAGTCCCATCAGCTTACTGCAGATGGGAGGAAGGATCTTTTCCATGTATATACTCCGTTTTTATTTCAGAATCCAATCGCCGCCACC
>CACZOS010000149.1 GCA_902782815.1 uncultured Lachnospiraceae bacterium
GAAAACGGACGGATCAATGGATTTAATACCCATGAAGAACTCCTTAAGACCAATGAGATCTACCGTGATGTCTATGAGTCCCAGGTCAGGGGAACCGACCCGGAAAAGGAGATTCAGGCTCAGGGAGAGGAGGTGTGACGGATGGCTGAACAGAATCAGAACAGAGCGCCCAGAGGACCCGGCGGAAACCGACGGGGCAATATGGGACCGCGGCCCAAACTTGAAAATCCGGGTAAGCTGATCAGAAGGCTTTTGGGATATATCATGAAAAAATACGGGATACTATACGGGATCGTCATTCTCTGCATCCTGGTAAGCGTCCTGTGTAATGTTCAGGGAACGATGTTTATGCGGACTCTGATCGATAATTACATCACACCTATGCTCATGGATAAATCCCATGATTTTTCCGGGTTAAACCACGCCATCTTCAGGGTGGGATCCTTCTACGCTCTGGGTGTCCTGGCTTCCTTTGCCCAGCAGCAGATCATGATCATCGTGACCCAGGGTACCATGCGGAGTCTCAGGAAAGATATCTTCAACCATATGGAGAGTCTGCCCATCAAATATTTCGACACCCATGCCCACGGAGATATCATGTCTGTTTACACCAACGACATTGACACCCTCCGGCAGATGGTTTCCCAGAGTATACCTCAGTTTATCAACAGCGGGATCACTATCATCAGTGTGGTAGTGTGTATGCTGATCCTCAGCATCCCCCTCACAATGGTCACCTTTGCCATGGTGGCCGTCATGCTCTTCTGTTCCCGTAAACTGGCAGGTTTTTCCGGCGGATACTTTATGCAGCAGCAGAAAGATCTGGGAAAAGAAAACGGGTTTATTGAGGAGATGCTGACCGGCCAGAAGGTGGTCAAGGTCTTCTGCCACGAAGAGGAAAATATCGAAGCCTTCAATAAACTCAATGACCGGCTTTTCGAGAGTGCCAACAATGCCAATAAATTCGCCAATATCATGATGCCTGTCAATGCCCAGCTGGGAAATGTATCCTATGTCTTCGTGGCCATAGTGGGCGGAATTCTGGCGATCACCGGAATATCCGGTCTGACTTTGGGGAAACTGGCCAGTTTTCTGACCTTCAACAAGAGTTTTAATATGCCCATCAACCAGGTGAGCATGCAGATCAACGCCATCGTCATGGCTCTGGCGGGAGCTCAGCGTATTTTCGATCTGCTGGACGAGGAGCAGGAATTTGATGACGGTTACGTCATGCTGGTCAACGCAAGGATAGATGAACAGGGACAGCTCTTTGAATGTCAGGAGAGGACAGGAACCTGGGCCTGGAAGCATTATCATAAAGATTCGGATACCACCACCTATGTGAAACAGGAAGGTAATATCGAATTCCTTGGGGTAGATTTCGGTTATGATCCCAGGAAGATCGTCCTGCATGATATCCGGATGTACGCCAATTCGGGCCAGAAGCTGGCCTTTGTGGGCTCAACCGGTGCCGGAAAGACCACCATCACCAACCTGATCAATCGCTTTTACGATATACAGGACGGGAAGATCCGCTACGACGGGATCAATATCAATAAGATCAAAAAGCCGGACCTGCGCCGGTCTCTGGGCATGGTTCTCCAGGATACCCACCTTTTTACTGCAACAGTAAAGGAAAATATACGCTACGGTAAACTGGATGCCACGGACGAGGAGGTTTATGCTGCCGCCAGACTGGTCAACGCCGATGATTTCATCCGCAGACTGCCGGAGGGCTACGACACCGTGCTGACAGGGGACGGAGGCAACTTAAGCCAGGGGCAGAGACAGCTCATTTCCATTGCCAGGGCCGCCATTGCCGACCCGCCGGCCCTCATCCTGGATGAGGCTACCAGCTCCATCGATACCCGTACCGAGAAGATCGTCCAGGAGGGGATGGATAAACTGATGGAAGGAAGGACCACCTTCGTCATAGCCCATCGTCTGTCCACCATCCGAAACAGTGACTGCATCATGGTCCTGGAACAGGGGCGTATCATCGAGAGAGGAAGCCACAAGGAGCTTCTGGAAAAGAAAGGCAGGTATTATCAGCTTTACACGGGCAACCTTGTTTTGAGCTGATCCCGGCTTTCAGGCCGGCTGTTACGGAGAGTTTATGAGGAAAATAATGTTTATCGGCCGAAGTGAGTCGGGTAAGACAACACTGACCCAGGCCATGAAAGGCGATACGATCACCTACCATAAAACACAATATGTCAACCATTTTGACGCCATTATCGACACACCGGGAGAGTATCTGCAGACAAAAAACCTGATTTCCGCTCTGGCATGCTTCACGGCGGAGGCTGATGTCATCGGACTCCTGATGGACTCCACGGAGCCCTATTCTCTTTATGCTCCCAACCTGACCCCTGTATGCAACAGGGAGGTGGTGGGAGTCGTCACCAAGATCGACCACTGGGCAGCAGATCCGGAACAGGCTGCCAGATGGCTCCGTCTGGCAGGCTGTGAGACAATTTTCTACACCAGTGCCTTCACCGGAGAGGGGATCGCGGATATCCTGTCTTACCTTGCGGAGGAGAGGGATACCCTTCCCTGGGAAGAGGTAAAGGCACAGTATGATGAATTGGGTTTTGGCGCAGGAGAAAAGGAAAAAGACAGCAAAAGATTCCATAATATTTAGGAAGAGTTTCCTTTACAGGGATGATACTGCTGATTATAATTTAAGTAACGATCATGATCCGTATTTTGCCTGCGGATCAGCAGAATTACTTGCAGATTAGGAGGGTATTTTATGAGAGGTTACGAAGCAGCACAGATTTTGAAGGAAAAAGGGATTACCATCGAGCAGGTTCGCGAAGAGATTGCCTACCGCAAAGAGACAGGAGCTTTAAGCAATGCTCCTCAGAACGAAGCCTTTATGAATATGACATTGAATGAAGTACTCCGCGTAGAAGAAATGTGGGAGATCTGATCTTTAAAAAGAGATGAGAAGATTACGTTCATCCACATGTCGGAATATCGCCAGAAGCACATTGAAAGGCAGATGGTGGGATGCATCATGTAAGGGGTTGGGAGCCTCGATTCTAGGTGTATTTAC
>CACZOS010000150.1 GCA_902782815.1 uncultured Lachnospiraceae bacterium
AGCTTCTTTATTATTCTAAACTGTTTATTCATAAAATTCAACAATTTACTGAAAATTCACCTGTCTTCTTGTTTCACCAGGTATTTGATGATATGATTAAAAAGATCAAAAAAGACACCTTTTTGACCCTGATTTTACAGAAACGGAGACTATGGTGGGTAAATATATTTTAGCGGCAGCGGTGGTAGGTCTTCTCATCTACTTCTTTTTAAAGGATAATCAATTCACCAGCAGAGGCAAACTGCTCAATAAGGCCCTGGCAAAAAGGGATGCCCAGGTAGTCAGTGTTGAACCGAAAGTGGTGGGCAGCAGGAGCAACAGGCATTATGTCACGGTGGTCACCTTCTCCGACGGTACCAGCTATCAGGACAAGAGCAGCAAGATGAAAACCGGTTATATGAAGTACACTATCACCTATGATAAGGAAGAGGGTTTGAAAGTGCTGGAAATGGCGAAGAAAGCACATGAGGAAGCAGTTCGGGAAAATGAATCAGCTTCATGAGCACCTCTGAGAGGACATCCGCATGTTCGATATCTTCTTATGGATCAACATCAAAATACTTTTCCCCCTGACAGCCTTCGGTTTTCTCATGGGGATACTCCGCATGACCGCCTATAAAAATTTCTGGAGAAAAACCGGAAACTATCTGCTGATCGATCTCTTTAATCTGATCGGCACACCGGTTCATGAAACAGGCCATCTTCTCTTCGGTCTGCTTTTCGGCTACCGGCCGGACCAGATCTGTCTTTACCGCACCATGAGAAGTGCCAAGGCCCACGGAGGAACCCTGGGTTTCGTGAAGATGCATCACAGAAGGGGGAGAGGGCTGAGCAGATTGCAGGAAAATCTGGGACTGTTTTTTATGGGAATCGGCCCCCTTTTGTTCGGACCGGCCTTTCTTTGGCTGTGCAGCAGATTTCTTCCGGAAACTCTGAGGAGTCTGCCTTCCCTGGCCACAGAAAACATTTCCGGGGCGCTTCAGGCAGTCAGGGGGCTCAGCTGGAAAGACTATCTTCTCCTTGCCCTGTTTGTCTATCTCATGATCGGCGTGTCGGTAAACATGGAACTAAGCCGTCAGGATCTGACGGTAGCTGCGGGAGGTTTTCTTCTTCTTGAACTGATCTTCCTCCTCTTTTCGGCAGCCTGTTCTTTCCTGTATCCGGATGCCCTGTCTTTGATCGACCATGCATTCCATTCTCTGGTCTTTCTGGCGGGGATCGGCATCGTTTGCGGATTGTTTGCCAATCTTCTTGCCCTCCTCTGACCGATGGGTTCCCCCCTTTAAAAGACCGCCCTCCTGTCGGAACCGAAAGAACATATCATTAAAGGAGCCTACACAATGAATCTGAAAGAAAGAATCAAGAGAAGGCTGCGGAGGATATACAAATACTACCGTTATAAAATATATTTTCCCAGAATATACCGCAGCTACTGCAGGGAACCTGTCATTGACAACAAGGTTCTTTTCCTGGAGATGAGATTTGATCAGCTCTCCCATTCCTTCCACCGCCTTTATGACCGGCTGGAAGCATCAGGGGAGTATCATCTGTCCGTGGCCTATGCCCATTTTAATTTTGCCAGGGGAAGAGAATATACAGCCTATGTGCGCAAGGCACTCAAGGAGATCGCCAGCTCACGCTTTGTTTTCGTGGATGAAGCCAGCATCATCCTCTCCTGCATCCCCCTTCGGGAGGAAACCACTGCCATCAATCTCTGGCATGCCTGCGGAGCCTTCAAACGGTTCGGAAGAAGCACTGCCATGAAGCTCTTCGGTGACAGTGCCGGTGAGCTGGACAAATATCCCAACTATGAGAATCTGAGTCTGGTCACTGTCAGCAGTCCTGAGGTTGTCTGGGCATATGAGGAGGCCATGAATCTTCCGGAAGGGATCGTGCAGCCTCTGGGGATCAGCAGGACAGACTGTTTCTACGATCCTGCGTTTGTTGAGAGCCGAAGGGAGAAACTTCATGAGATTATGCCTCAGTCACGGGGCAAAAAGGTAATCCTGTATGCCCCCACATTCCGGGGCAGGGTTGCCACTGCCACAAGTCCGGACGAGATCGATTTTGCAGAGATGAAAAAGCAGTTCGGAGAAGACTATGTTCTGATCTGTAAACTTCATCCATATGTAAAAGAGCATCCCCCCATACCTGAGGAGGCAGCTGATTTTGCCCTTGATGTGGAGGGAACCGATCTCAGTATCGAAGATCTGCTTTGCTGTGCAGATATCTGTATATCCGATTATTCTTCCCTGGTCTTCGAATACTCCCTTTTTGAAAAACCCATCATTTTCTACGCCTATGATTATGATGACTACTGTGACTGGAGAGGCTTCTACTACGATTATTCCGAATTCACTCCCGGTCCGGTTGTAACCACACAGCAGGAACTTACGGATGCCATCAGGCAATGTGATGAAAACTTTGATCCGGCCCTGGTCAGAGCCTTTAAAAAGAAATTTATGGAAAACTGTGACGGCCACGCCACAGACCGGATCATAGCCTACATGAAAGATAAACAATTGCAATAGGATTTGGATTGGAGAGGTAAAAGGATGAGCTATCAGGAAATCAATCAGATCAACAGGGAACCGGATAATATTATCTCCATGGACATTTCTTCCGTGAAGACCCTGCAGGTAGGTTACCATGCGGAGAATATTCTGCTGGGTTATGCGGAGGACGACCGGTTTACCCTCAAGGAATACATCGGCTACACCGCCTATGAATACCTGGCAAAAGTAACCGCCAACCGTTTCAAGACCACCATACGATACGGGCGGCGGGAGGAGGTAAATCATGATACTTTCGTGGAGATCTTTATCCCCAGAAACTGGCATGGGGAGCTGCTTCTCTATACCCAGTACGGTTATATCATCTGCCGGGAACCTATCGTAGCAGAACGTTTTGCCGCAGAGACCAGCGAGGGAGCCATCTCCCTGACCGAGATCACCGCTCCCAGGATCCGTCTGGCATCCTCCAGCAATTCCGTCACCCTGGAAAAGGCAAAGGGATTTGTGGATATCCACACCACCTCCGGAGAGATCTCCGTCAACTCCATTGAAGGCGGAGCAAGGCTGAACAGCAGCTCCGGGCAGATCAAGGCCTCTTTTGTCTCTTTAAACAACGTGGTGGAGGGCAACACCCTGGGGGGAACCATGGACCTTACCTTCTCCGAAGAATGCAATATCACCGTAGATGCCATCTCGAAAACCGGTGAGATTACATCAGCCATTGACGGTATAGATATCCGGTTAAAGCCGGGAAATGTTAAGAACGCGGTGGGAACAAGGGGAAAGAAACCTTTCCAGAATGTCAGACTGACCACCATCAACGGCAATATTATCCTGAACTGATCACGGCAGACAGGGAAACGGCCATGAACCGGCCGTCTGTCCGGCACGACACAGGATCAGGCATAAGAAAAAGGACACAGAAGGCAGATTCGGCAGACCATGGCCGTTACGTCTTAAGTGTCCTTTTCTTTTTCGTCTTTTTCGTCTTATTTATTCCGTTTCCTCCACCAATGACATGGCGCAGGCATAATCGGTGATCAGGGTATTGATATACCCTCCTCCGATGGCCCCTTTGATGGCCTTCTCCTTATCCCTGCCTCCGGCAATGCCGATGGTGAGGGGGATCTTTTTCAGTTTCTGGGTTTCCACACCGATGACATAGTTATCTTCCTTGAACGGCGCAGTATTCCCCCTCTCATCGTAGAACTGCATATTGATTTCCCCGGCTACCCCCTTCCGGATCAAGGTCTCCATCTCATTTTCCGCGAAATATCCCGTGGCTTTAATGGAGGAATATTCATTGGGGTAACCGATGCCCAGAATGGCAATATTCAGCCTGCTGACATAGGACATCATATTGGTTACGGACATATCCTTCATCAGTTCATTCCGGACCACCTGGCTGTACACTCTGGCCGGGGCAAAAATGGGGTGGAACTCGCTGTGATAAAGCCGTGCCAGATGCTCGGCCAGAGAGTTGGCATGGATCTTGATGTTGGCCTGCCCTACTCCTCCCACAAGAGGGATCACCGTGATCTTCTTATCCCTGCACTCTTCCATCTCAGAAACCACCCGGTGGAGTGTACTTCCCATGGAGATACCCACCACATCCTGGTCTTTGATCAGATGTCCCAGGTAGGCAGCAGCCAGGAAGCCGATATTCTTCTTGGTCTCCTCATCGGTGGCCCCGGAATCTGCGATCAGTACATCCTTCAGCTGGTATTTCTCCTTCATCCTCTCGCTGAGTTCCCAGTATTTTACAAACTC
>CACZOS010000151.1 GCA_902782815.1 uncultured Lachnospiraceae bacterium
CTGATTGCCGCCCGTAAGCTGTTTCCTGTTTATTTCGGCTCCGCACTTAAAGATATCGGGGTGGAAGAACTTCTGGCCGGAATAGACCGCTACACTATAGAGCCGGTTTACCCCAGGGAATTCGGTGCCCGGGTCTTCAAGATCACCCACACAGAGCAGGGGGAGCGGCTGACTCACCTCAAGATCACCGGCGGTGTTCTTAAGGTTAAGATGAAGCTTGAAAAAGAAGGAGGAAAGGCAGATCAGATCCGCCTCTATCACGGGAATAAATATGTGTTGGCCGAGGAGGCAGAGGCCGGTACCATCTGCGCGGTCACCGGTCTTTCGGGAACTGTCGCGGGACAGGGACTGGGGATGGAGAAGGAAGAATTTCCTCCCTTGTTGGAACCGGTACTTTCTTACAGACTGATCCCCCCGGAAGGGGCTGATCTTCTGAAAGTACTCCATGAACTTAAGCAGCTGGAGGAGGAGGAGCCCCTGCTGCATGTGACCTGGAACCGCCATCTGATGGAGATTCATGTCCAGCTTATGGGCGAAGTGCAGACAGAAATCCTGAAAAGTGTTATGCGGACCCGCTTCGGTCTGGAGGTGGAGTTCGGCCAGGGCAGGATCTTATATAAGGAAACCATAAAAAAACCGGTCATCGGGATCGGTCATTACGAACCTCTGCGGCATTATGCGGAAGTCCAGCTTTTGCTGGAACCCGGGGAACCGGGAAGCGGAGTGAAGGTTAAAAGCCTCTGCAGCGAAGATGTGCTGGACAAAAACTGGCAGAGACTGATCCTGTCCCACATCCTGGAAAAGGAACATGTCGGAGTCCTGGCGGGGATGCCGGTCACCGATGTGGTCATCTCTCTCCTCGCGGGCAGAGCCCATAAAAAACATACGGAGGGCGGCGATTTTCGGCAGGCAACCTACCGGGCTGTCCGTCAGGGACTTAAAAAAGCCGAGAGTATCCTGCTGGAGCCATGGTATGATTTCCAGCTGGAGGTCCCTTCTGACCAGGTCGGCCGTGCCATGACGGATATCCAGCAGAAAGAAGGAACATTTGATTCCCCTGAGACCAGGGAAGATATGACCGTTCTCACGGGAACGGCACCCGCCTCAACCCTGCAGGATTATCAAAAGGAGATATGGTCCTACACCAGGGGGAGGGGGAGACTTTCGCTGCGGTTAAAAGGGTACCTTCCCTGCCATGATCAGGAGGGAACAGTGGAGTCTCTGTCCTACGACAGTGAAAGGGATGTGGACAACCCCTCAGGATCCGTCTTCTGCGCCCATGGGGCAGGTTATGTGGTGCCCTGGGACAAGGTGGGGGAGTATGCCCATATAAAGGAAAAGACCGAATATATTACCGGGATAAAAGAGCCCGTCTCCCCTCCTGTTCACGCAGGAAAGACTCGTAAGACAGACAATGCCGCAGACGGAGCCGAATTTAAGGCAATCTACGAAAGAGAGTTCGGAAAAGCCCGGATCAAGAGAGAGCTGCAGAGGCAGCAGAGCAGGAGGAGCATCCGCTTTGAAGAAACCCGTTCCGGGGAATACCCGGAAACCGGATCCGGAAAAACGGCTTCCGGAGCAGGAAGATCCCCGGAGGACGTAAGGGAGAAAAGAAACGGCAGGAACAGGTCCGAAGAGAAGTCCTATCTGCTGGTGGACGGCTATAATATCATCTTTGCCTGGGATGAGCTCAAGCTGCTGGCCCGGGCGGACCTGGGGGCCGCCAGACTTAAGCTGATGGATATCCTGAGCAATTATCAGGGATTTATCGGGGATACCCTGATCCTCGTTTTCGACGCTTACAAGGTGGAGGGAAGCCGCGGGGAAATCCTGAAATATCATAATATCCACGTCGTATTTACCAAAGAAAAAGAAACGGCGGACCAGTATATCGAGAAGACGACCCACGAGATCGCCGGAAAACACCAGGTAACGGTGGCAACCTCCGACATGATGGAACAGGTCATCGTGATGGGCCAGGGCGCCGCCCGTATATCCGCCGATGATTTTTACAAGGAGATCGAGCGGGTGGAGGAAGTGATCCGCGGACTGAACTTACAACGCAGGGATAAAAGCAGAAATTATCTTCTGGACTATGCCCCGGAAGATCTGGTACCCGTCATCGAAGATATCCGTCTGGGCAGAAAAGAATCCTAGAGTTTTTTCCATCCTGCTGATATAATGAATCTGGGTTGATCTGAAAGATCTATATCAAGTAATACAGGAGGAGAACAATGGAACAGGAAATCATCAGATTCGAGAATAAAATGAAATCATGCACATCCATGACCGACCTTCTTATCGCCATGTCCGCCTGGCAGGGGTTCTGCCGGAACAACACGCTGACCGATGAGCAGAAGAGAAGGGTGGATGAGGCCTATCTGACCGCGGAAGCCCAGCTGATCAAACAGGTGAAAACCAGCCTGTGGTAAGCGGAAAAGAGACCGGATCGGGACTTCTACGGAGGGGACAGGATGCAGAATCAGGGAAGCAGCACCAAGGAGAGGATATCGAAGGCCATAAAGGATCTGACCGGCAGGAAATCCTTTCACAAGATCACCATCAATGATATAGCTTCGGAATGCGGGATGACCAGAGAGAATTTTTATTATCATTTCCGGGATAAATACGATATCCTGAACTGGATCTTCCTCAAGGAGGTGGCGGAGCCCATCGCCCCGACCGGGGATTTTATCATGTGGATGGAAGAACTGATCCTGTGTGTCAGTGCAGGGCGGGGTTTTTATGTCAGAGTGCTCCACGATGAGGGGAGAGAAGTACTCAAGGCTGTTTTCTACCCGGTTATGGAAGAAAAGATCCGGGAGACGGTCCGGATTTCCCTTGAGCCCCCTTCAGCGAAAAGCAGGGAAAAAGAAGATCTTGTCACCTCTTTCTTTACCGATGCTTTTATCGACCTGCTCTTCCGTCAGGTTATAGAGAAGGAAATAACGGATGCCGGCCGGTTTGATGATAATTTTGAGTTCCTTATCTGCAATTTCTTACCTTTCGTAAGAAATCAGAAAGAAAACAAATTGGTCAAAGGGTAAAATATAGCAATTATGTCCAATATTATTCTCAAAATATTAATACTTTCTCTACAAAAAGTATAGAAGTGTCGGACAGACCGGCCTTCCGATACGAAAATAAATTGTAAGAAATGTGTAAGATTTATTACAAAAACAAAAAAATGTGAAAAGACAAAGCAGGATAAACATGTTATATTATGGATAACACGTAGTGTAATACTTATTTATTTATCTAAGAAGGAGGAAAACTATGAATATTTTCGCACTTATTGCTGCTTTTGGCGGTGGCGCATTCGCTGCTGCAATCGGTGGTGTGGAAGCCTTTATCTTTACCGGTATCCTTTCCATTATCGGTGCTGTTGCAGGTATGGCTGGTGCCGCTGATGCTTCCGGTACTCTGATCAACATGGCATTCGGTTCTTTCTTCGGACCGCACATTTCTTTCGCAGGCGCTGTTGCAGGTGCTGCTTATGCAAAGAAAAAAGGCGTTCTTGAGAACGGTGCTGACATCGTTACACCTCTCGTTGGCTTAAATGAGCCGGACACCTTATTAGTTGGTGGTGTATTTGGTGTTATCGGTTTCTTACTTAAGACTTTCATCGTTGACAATCTCTTTGCCGGAACTATTTCCCCGAGATTAGTAACAGACGGTCCCGGAATCGTTGTATTCTTCTCCGCTGTTATCGTACGTCTTGTATTCGGTGGCAAGTTAAGAACATCCGACAGAGTTATCTCTGAAGGCAAAGTATTCACAAACACACTCGTTATGAGCATCTGCTACTCCATCGTAGTTGCCGGCGTTTACGCTTGGATGGCTTCTACCGGTGCTGAGGGCACATTCGCAGGTCTGTACCATGTACTTATCTTCGGTCTTGCTGCTGTTGGTTTAACATTCGCTGTTGCAGGACATGCTTATGCCGGACATCATCATGTATGGATCATCGCTGCTGAGGCTGCTGTTCAGTCCTACGCACATACAGGCAATGCATTCGCATGCTTGATCTGTGGTGTTATCTGCGGTACAATCGCTGGTATCCTTGGCGATGTTGATGGTAACGTATTCAACTGCGGTACTGATTCCCATATCGATAACCCTGCATTCGCTATCTTTATCATGACATTCGTTGTCAATGCAATTTGGCCGGCTGTTTGATAATAAATATAATTTAGATTTTTAGGTAATGTTTTAATAAAATTAAGTATTACATGAAATCGGGAGATGCCTCATATGAGGCATCTCTTTTTTTATCGTATAAGTCCAGTGCCATGCAGCGGGAGCAATCCGAACTTATACGAACGTCATGCTTGCATGTAAGGCTGTTCAGATATATGGCACGACAAGCGATATCGAGATGAAGTGCGAACATCCATTAAAAAAAGGGGTACCCACCGTTTATGGTGGATACCTCTCCGTTTTTTCATTTACATTGGTTCCGCGCTCAAAATCCAGGGAACAGGTTTCGCTTCAAATACATTTTTATTGTTCAGTTTTGAGATGGAAATCTGGATCAGCTCGGTCTGCTGCAGATTATACTTTTTCAGGACATCTATAATATAGGAAAGGATATTCAGTTCCAGGGTGTAAACCACAAATTTCATCTCCGGATTGAGCCCCAGAAGATTTTTTACCTCCTCCTCAAACCGCTCTGTGGCTACGATGAAAGACAGATTCGGAATGGGAAGTCCTTTCATGGATTCTTTGGACGTGTCATCTACGATGGAAATATTATGAATGCCAAACTTTGTCAGGTTTTCTTCCAGGGACTGCCGGTCGGATTTTCGGTACTCCACAGCAATGATCTCTCCCTCACTGGCAATGATGGCGGATTCGATAGCGATGCTTTCCCCGCTGATGATGCAGATGGTATCCTGGTCATCCAGATGGAGCTTATTGACGATGATCGCTCTGATCTCACTGGCCACATACTGGACGGATCCGGGAGAGAAGCTGTCGTTGCGTATTCCGCGATTATAGGAGCTTCTGGCACTGGGATTGATGATCAGCATGGCACAGGGACCGCTGAGCTCTGTGTCGATCATATCCGAGATCTTGCATATCCTGATCTTTGATTCGGTATTCGGTGTCAATCCGGTTTTGAACCACAGATCACAATCCCCCAGACCGCTCTCCCAGAGCGTGAAGAAAAAGCCGGGATCATTTGCGTCGGCAAGTACCAGCAGCCTCTTATGGGTTTCGATCATGGGAATGAGATTTTTCTTCTTTTTACTGACGTCCACCAGCTTGATCTTTTCAATCTCGAGGCCGGCCCTGTTGGAATAATACTGAAGCCATGACAAAACATTATCATTTGAGAAAATCGAAGTATTCTGACTCAAAATAATCCCTCCTTCTTCTATGATCCTTCATCTTATTTTCTGTTTTAATTATAGTATTTGATCAGGGAAAAGGCAATGATGTAATTCTGTTTTTGGCTTGTAAAACCGGGAGAAAAGGGGTAAAATGGTTAAGTGGGAAAGGAGGAGATACCATGAAGCTGGAATTGCGAGGAGTCCGGGTTAACCGGTGTATTTTCGAGAACAGGATGGGACCCAACACAAAAGTGAACCTTAAAGTCGATACACGCACCCAGATAAACATCCCCAAGGATTTCAAAAAGGGATCTGCGGGAAATGTGGTTACCAGAATGGTGGTAGGATCCCCTCTGGACGCGCTCTATTTGTATCTTGAACAGGTGGCAACCTTTATGGATGAGGATCCTGCTCCCCAGGCCCCGGTGGACCAGGAGACGATGATGAGTCTCTTTAAGACCATCTGTGTGCCCATGGCCAACGAGGAGATGGAAAACACATTGAAACAGCTCTGTGCTTCCTATCATATTCCCGAGATCAGGCTGCAGAAAAACCCAAAAAGTGTTGCCGATCCACATAATTACATCAATTAGTGAAAAAATTATCAAAATAGAACAAAAAGGTTTGACATTGGGAGAAGAATGCGGTACTCTCTGAAAGATGAGATATATCAATAAGTACTATTTGTTCAGATTAAAGAGGGATGAATGAATAATGAAGAGGATGTTTAAGAAATATGCTCATTGCTTATGGTTGTTATATTTTCCTTTATATCTAGCAGCTTTTTCTTTTATTGAGAATCACGGACCTCAGAAGATTCATATTATTGAGACTACCCTGGATCAGCGGATACCTTTTATAGAATATTTTATCATTCCCTATTATATGTGGTTTATCTACATTGCTGTGGGTGTGACTTATTTCCTGCTCAGAGAGAAGGAGTCCTATAAGAATTTTATGATCATGGGAATGATCGGTATGACCGCTTTCATTTTGATTTCCATACTGATCCCAAATGGTCTGCAGCTCCGGCCAACTTATTTTGCCAGGGAGAATATTTTTGTGGAGATGACCAGGTATCTGTATTCTGTGGATACCCCCACCAATGTATTCCCCAGTATACACGTGTTTAATTCCATGGCCATGCATACGGCAATCTCCAGGAGCCCGAAGCTGAAGAAGAACAGAGTAATTCAGTGGAGCAGTTTTGTGCTCTGCGTCTCCATTATCCTGTCCACTATGTTTTTGAAACAGCACTCGGTATTCGATGTGATCAGCGGGATGGGATTGTTCCTGGTGACATACAGCTTCGTATACGGTGATCTTCGCGAGAGAGTATTTGTTCGTACCGCGTCGATTTACAATGAAAAATAATAATTTATGCGGAAGATAATGTTTGTGGGCAGAAGTGAGTCCGGCAAGACCACTCTGACACAGGCGATGAAAGGCAAAAAAATCATATATAAGAAGACCCAGTATGTCAATCATTATGATGTCATCATCGATACGCCCGGTGAATATGCAGAGACAAAGCGCCTGGCAGGTTCGTTGGCTGTATACAGCGCAGAGGCGGATGTGGTGGGGCTTCTGATCAGTGCTACCGAACCATTTTCCCTATATCCACCCAACTGTTGTTCCCAGAGCAACCGGGAGGTTGTGGGAATCGTTACAAAATGTGACCATTGGGCGGGGGATCCGGAACTGGCTGCAGAGTGGCTGAGGATAGCCGGATGCAAGAAGATCTTCTATACCAGTGCATTTACCGGAGAGGGAATTGCAGACATTATTTCCTATCTAAAGGAGGAGCATGAGACTCTTCCCTGGGAAGTGGTGAAAGCCCAGTATGATCAGCTGGGGTACGGGAAAGGCACTGACGACGAACAGCTGAATATTA
>CACZOS010000152.1 GCA_902782815.1 uncultured Lachnospiraceae bacterium
AGACGGTCAGCCAGTCTCCGGGTCAGTTCCTTGACCACCTGATACTTTTTCAGGGCAACCTTATGGGGTTCATTATAATGGACCAGGGCAGCCCACAGACAGGAAAACATCATGTTAAAATAATCATAGAGGGGGCCATCCGCCCACAGCCCGTCATAATCCCCGGGATATTTCTGGGCCTCCGCCATGATCTGTCTGGCGCCTCCGGAAGTCCCGTGCATATAGCTTTTGTAGATCTTCTGATCATAGACCGCCTCCACCACTGCTTTAGCCGCCATGGTGACGATGTGCGTTCCCGAAAAAGCCCAGTATTCGATCATATCCCACTCGAGGGCATGATTTCCTTTAAAGCCCCATGTGGAATCCACGAACATCCCTGTAGATCCGTCATTTACCACGCAGGCAAATCCGTTTCTTACCGCCATGGGCCAGGAAGTCAGGTTGGTCGTCTGCTCCTTGTCCCAGTCAGTCTCAAGATTTGACCCTGCCCCCGCGATGCCCATAAACCTTTCATTCCAGTAAAGGGGAAGAAAAAGCTTGATATTGGCGGTATGTCTGTCCGACAAAACCTGTTTCAGACGAACCAGGAAAAAGGCTGGGATATTGTCGAGCAAGGGCTTGCCTTCTTCTTTGTAGCTTCCCGCCTCAAAAAAACGGATATCCATCACCATGATATTGATAAAGGGGGCCAGCACCTGTCGTATGAGTGCTGAATTACATCTTTTATGTAAAATGGAATACTCCTTAAACTCCCCGGGATCCATCCAGTTATAGATCTCGGAAGAAAACCAGTTTTCCCTGGTTCCCTTAAAGAATTTCCATTTCTCGGCTTTACTCAATCTTCTGTCTCCTTCTTATATCGATCCTTCTGCTTTTGTATACTGCTGCAAAAAAGGGTCATCTCACCTGTTGGAAAGCTCCCGGACCCTGTTTGCAGATAGGGCATTTATCCAGGCTGGAAAAGGGTTTTCCCTCCAGGGATTCATCAAAGATATAGCCGCACACTCTGCAGCGGTAGACCCCTTTCAAAGACTTTCCCGGTCCTTCACCGGATCGTCCTTTTTCTTCCCCGGCCATGGATTTCCGAAGACTTCCAAATCTCAATTCTTCCAATATCGTTCCCATCGGTCTACCCCTCTTTCCTTTCCCAATCCATGTCCATTGTGTACAAAGGGCCACCGTACCATAAGTACGACAGCCCCTTTATAACCTATTCTATCTTGCTCTCCGGATGCCCGATGTTCCAGGAAACAGCGTAGGAATCCGAAGGATTGCTTCCTGCTTCCCCATCAAGCCCGTATTCTTTCAGTATGTTATTAAAGACATCTCTGGCGTTCGTACTGATCGTATCCTTCACCACCTGCCGGTGATCGAGTTCTTCAAACCGGAAGGAATAGTCGTAATCCGAAGTCCTGACAGAGCTCTCCGTCCGGCGCTTCCCGTCTTCCCCTTCTTTGAATTGCTCCGAGACCACATCAAAGAGAATGAAAAACTCATTTCCCCTCTTCTGGACAACTGCCTGCCGGTCTTTGATCAGATTCATGCCGCATCTCTTTACATAAGATCTTTTCATCTCAATATTGTAAGTGAGACGAACGGCATCATTTTGAAATTCTCCTCTGATCCGGCAAATCTTCACCTTATTTCTATTGATGACATAGGCAGGCTGAACGCCCTGGTACATCACAGAGGTTTCCGATACCCGAATTGTATCATTCATTCATCAGATCTCCATACCGTATTTCACAGCTGTCTCCAGGAGAATCGGGCGTTTCTCCACGTCTCCAACTCCATTAAGGCAGGGGCATAAGAGGGTGAACTTGTTCTCCAGACCCAGCATCTCTACGATATGCTTATATTCTTCCACCATGGGGTAGAAAGAGAATCCGTCCGGGCTCTTGCCTGTGGCGATCAGGGCAGCTTCCTTCACGGAAAGCTGTTCCTTTCCCTCGATGGAGAGGAACTTGGCAAAACTGTCGATCGCCAGTTTGATCTGTGCGGAGAAGCCTTTCCAGTAGAGAGGAGAAGCCAGCACCATCACATCTGCCCATTTCATCAGGCTGTCCAGCCTGTCCTGATCCTCTTTACTGCCTGTTCCTCCGAATCCTCCCAGTCTGGCCTTGGTGGTATCAAATACTTCAACCTCATTGCCTGCCGCGATGGCTCCGCTCATAAATGCTGCCGCAATGGTATTGGAATTGCCTTTGGCACGTGGACTTCCTGTGATAACAACGATCTTTTTAGCCATAATACTCCTCCCCGTTCTTGGATCAAAATCTTCTGATACAGGCCCTAATGCCGTACCTGCTGACAGCATACGGGCATATATGTTCAACCATATTACACTGACATTAATTATACCATCACCCTGAAGGTGCCTGCTTGGAATATCCTTTACTTTTAGTTACACTATTAATTGATGATATTTCCCTTTTGTCTTGGTGCAAAATGAATGAAATCAATCTAAAATCTCATCCAGCATCTCTTCCACTTCCATCTTTCCGACGATCAGTTTATCTTCGTTGATGACAAGAACCGGAACACTCTGGACATTATATTTGAACCGAAGTTTCTTAAAATGAAGGATATCGAACATCTCCGCCGTCACCTTTTCATTAAACGCGGCGATCTGGCATGCGGATATGACAGATGTGGGACAGTTGCCGCAGGTCAGGGTGGTGAGGATCTTCAGATTTGTCTCCCGGTCTATGCTCCGGATCCTTTCCAGGGTTTCCGGGCTGATCTTCTGACCGGGACCCATGACGTTAAACAGAGCGATCCGGAAAGAATTCCATTCCAGTCCGTTGGGTACCGCATGGAAATGAATCCCGCTGCCGGTTCCGTCACCTCTGCATATCTCCACGGAAGGAAGGATGATATCTTCCCGGCCTTCCCGGTGAATCTGGATCTCCACCTTTCCTTCTAACTCATCCCGGTCGGCAAAGAAACTCTCTATCTGTCCGGACAGTTCGGAGTCATCCAGCCACAATTTCAGAACGGCTTTTCCCGAAACTTCGGAAAGAAGGCTGTCGGATTCCGTCAAAAGCCCGGGGATATCCAGTTCCTCGTGAAGCCTGCGGATCAAAGGTTCCAGAGAAACGGCTGCCACAGCTCCGTCACAGGTGGCGGTAACTACCTGTCTCAAGGATTTCTGCCTTACATCTCCCGCTGCGCAGACACCCTCCACATTAGTCCTGCACAGGTCGTCTGTAAGCAGATACCCTTCCGCATCCCTTCGGAGGACGTCCGGAAGCCAGCCGGTATTCGGCCGGTAACCCACGAAAACGAATACGCCTATGGGCAGATCGGACTCCTGATCCCAGATCCGTTCACTCATATTATCCCTCAGGGTAACCCGGTCAATGGTCATCTCCCCGGATACAGAGACGATCTCTGTATGGAAAAGAACCTTTATCCCGGGATACAGTTTAAGCCTGTCTGATATGGATTTCTCGCAGGTGAAATCCTTCTCCCGGACCACCAGGGTAACCTCTGAAGAAAAACCCGCCAGAAATATGGACTCTTCCACCGCTGCCGGTCCCCCGCCCACTACATAGACGGGACATCCTGCAAAAAGAGGACCATCGCAGGTGGCACAGTAAGAAACACCGCTGCCCTCGAAGGATTTTTCCCCTTCAAAACCTGCCTGGCCGGGAACACCTCCCAGGGCAAGGATCACGGACAGAGCACGATATGTCTCCTTTTTGGTGTGAACCACTTTTATGGCAGACTCCAGTTCCAGCCCTTTTACCTGGTCATAGACCAGCTCGGCCCCGAATTCTCCTGCCTGAGTCTTCATGATCTCAGTCAGCTCTCTTCCGGAACAGGGAGCCACCCCCGGATAATTCTCCACCGTTGCCGTCAGTGCAATCTGCCCGCCAAACTCATTGTTCTCGATGACAAGGACCTTCTCCTTTGCGCGGGAGGCATAGATGGCCGCAGTCAGCCCCGCAGGACCTCCTCCGATGATAATCACATCATATAGATTCCGGTATGTCAGCATAAGTCTACCTCTTAATACTTCCCTTAATATACTCCACCGATCTTGCCCACGGAATAGCCCATGAGTATGGCCCTCTCCAGGGCATCGTGCCGGTCAAATACCGCTCCCTCGTCGGCGACGCCGCCCACCAGCAGCTTGCTGGTATGTTTTATCCCCAGTTTCGTCATCAGATAGTCGTACTCCATGCAGACCGCTTCAAACATATGCGGGTCGGCGCTGGTTGCGGTGGCGATGAGATAACACTCCTCAACATGAAAACATTTCTTTCCATCTGAGGTGGCATAGGGGGAGAGCCGGTCCATCACAGTCTTAAGTCCGGCTGTAACACCCATAAAATATACCGGGGTGGCAAGGACCAGGACATCTGCCCAGCACAAAAGCCGGTGTAATTCCTGTGCCTCCGGATTATCATCTTCACTGAGAAGAACAGGCGCGCTGTAAAAACCGATCCTGTTCTTATGCGCGTCAAAAACCTTTACCTCATTGCCGGACTCTGCGGCACCGGACCGGAAGGACTCCGCCAGTGTATTGGAATTACCCTTCTCCCTGGGGCTTCCGGTGATGATCAAAATATTCTTACCCATATCAGTTCTCCTTTATGCTTATGGTCATATCCTGATTTTATGATCCGGTTAAGGATCCACATAGTACTCCCACTTTAAATAGACTATAGCATGGATAAAAAACTGACCATTAAAACAATTTCAAAGTAAAATTTGCAATATTTATCACTGGTTAAAAATATCCATTTTTCTTTATGGATTATTCCTAATCTCCCTCTTGGATTCTCCTGTATACTTTTATCTGGAGAAGTTTGCAAGTCAAATAGAACTGCTTATCAGTAAGAGGGGAAAAGATTATGTTATATCGCTGCAGAGTTTGTGGATATGAATTTGATGAGAGAACGGAAAAGAAAGAGTTTTCGGAACTTGAGGCCTGCCCCAAATGCGGGGCCGGCAGGATCGCTTTCCAGGAATCGGGAGGTACCCCCTGGCACAAGGGCCAGTCAGATATTCCGGACAAGGTGATCGGGATCTATCACAATCAGTATTACCGGGGGGCCTGCAAGCTGTGCTACCGCCATTTTATCCAGGGAATGGTGGAGGCCTATAACAAATGTTATGAGACCGCCAGAAAGATCTACGGAGATAATATCGAATTCAAGCATTTCACGGATTTCGGTCAGTACAGTTCGGAATCCCTGGACCGGCCTCATTTCCATCTGCTTGTGGAAGCAATTGAAAAAGGTGAGATCGATGTGGTCATGTGCTTCCGTCTCAACAACATTACCACAGATGAAAAACTCCTGGTGGATTTTTATAAGTATGTACGGGGAAAAGGCCTTGACTTTATCACCCAGTCCCATGGTCTGGATGCCATGAAATACATTGATCTTTTCATCAAAAAACAGGAGGAAAAAGAATCCTCTAAATAATTTAAATATGTTATTTTGATAAATAATATCTGTTTTTATCCTATCCTCTTATTTATTGAATTATTAAATATCTGAATATAGAAAAAATCCCTTTAAACATTTTTCTGTTTAAAGGGATTTTTTTAATAAAGAATCTTTCATTCGCTGATGATTACTCAGCCTTCCATAAACCGTGAAGATTGCAGTAAGCATAGATGCCGACCAAAGTGTCATCCTCAGTCAGAGCGAAGGTTGCCTTGGGCTCATCACCTGGTTTTAAGTTCTTTCTCTGCATGCCCTGTTCTGTCTCAATACCGATCCACTCAATATAATGAACCTCTTCCATGGGATGGGTCAGGGTGCCGACTTTAACGATGATGTTGTTGCCATCGATCTGGAAGATCGGAACATGTTTTTCCTGAGCAGCATCTGTTGTTCCGGGAACAAGCAGTTCCATGGGCTGGCCGCAGCAGCTGGGTGTACAGCAGTCAGTCTTGATCAGTTCTACCATATCTCCGCATTTAGCACATTTGTAAATTTTCATAATCAGTCCTCCATCTTTCTTTAAAAACTTTTATGATCAGGAGATATCCTCCATGTTCATTATTGATGATTACTATACAATGATTATAATGAAAAGCATGCGGAAATGCAACCTTTACCTTTCCTCTACCTTTTACTCTTTTCTTTCTTTGCCGGAGCCGCGAATTCATCCACCGTGCCGAAACGGTATCCCTTCTTTTTCATGGAAGAGATGATCTTGGGAAGAGCCTTTCTGTCCGCGGAAGAAATCACATGGAGCAAAGGCATCATCCCACAGAAATGGTGTTTTTTGAATTTGCGCAGAACAAAACTGACCGAAGGCTGATCGTGTTCATCATAATCATAATAGGCAAGACTCCAGAGCATGGTACTGTAGCCCATATCCTGCATTACTTTCATCATCCGGACACTGTAGACTCCCTCGGGAGGTCTCATATACGGATCCATGGTGTAGCCGGTCTTTTTCTTCATGGTCTTCTCACATTGGGAAACCTCTTTTTTCATCCGGGAAACCGATAAGGCAGGCATTCTGGGATGTGTACAGGTATGATTTCCCACCAGATGTCCTTCCTTCTTCATCCTCTTTACCAGTTTTTTATTCTGGCGGATGTAGGGTTCGGTGACAAAAAAGATCGCTTTCACCTTTTCTTTCTTTAAGGTATTCAGTATTTTCCCGGTATTCCCGTTTTCATACCCGCAGTCAAATGTCAGGTAGATAACCTTCTTTTTCTTCTTATATGCCTTGGTATTGCAATAGAAAGTCTGATAGGAGGAAAGATCCTTTACCCCTCTCGGCTTGTCACAACCCGGTTTTTTATGATCTGTACGAAGATTCAGCCCGAATGCTACAGGAGTATTGGAATATCTGCTGTAATCCCTGGCGGAAACTCTTGCGGGGACAGAGATGAACAAAATGACCAGGCATAGTACCAGGCATAAACATCTTTTCTTCATGGCCGGCTCCTTTCAATTACTTCAGACAAAAACACTCTGCGGCTTATCCCCAAAAATGCCCGATCAAAAAGATGATCCCGGCAAAAGATGCGGCCAGAATGCCCAGGACCAGCAGGGCAGCTGTCAGAGTCCCTCTGATCATAGCCCATCTTTCTTCCCCCTGTAAATGCAGGGGATACCGGGGTTGTCCGCCGGCCTGAGGATCCTCCCCTTTCTTCCTTTTGTACAGGATATCAAACCGGGGAATCAGCAGGGGCTGACGATCCAGATCACTCATGTCGGCGATCACCAGCTCGTCCTCATCGGGAAGAAATCCTTCTTCCTCAAGGTATGTCTCATCTTTCCTTTGGCTCTCTTCTGCCATGGCGATTCCTCCTGACCGGCCGGCAGTTCAATCTTCATGAATAATCTGCCGGCCGGGGTTTATCGGCTTATCCTTTATTCCGCGTCTTTCTGATCTTTGCTGATATCCCTGGCGTCATCATAAAGATGACAGACTACATAGTGACCCGGTTCGATCTCTTTCTGCTCCGGAACAACTTCCTTACAAATACCCATACAGTTTTTGCAGCGGGTATGGAACTTACATCCG
>CACZOS010000153.1 GCA_902782815.1 uncultured Lachnospiraceae bacterium
ATTTATTACAATTTTATTAAAATCCTTTAATTTATTATTCAATTTATGATATAATGTCGTGGATTTACCATAGACCGGATTAATCTGTCCTTGGCTAAGATCAGCAAAAACCTGTTTTCGGAAGGATATGAGTCATTTATGAGAAAACGACTGTTCTTTTGTATAAATCTATGTCTGTTCCTTTTCCTTATCCTGCCCCTTTACGGACATGCCTTTGAGCGTGCCTATGAGAGAAGGACCGAGGAAATCTACGCCACCGTCCGCCACTCTCTTGCGGTCTATGATGATATCGGGGGCGATTTTCTCACCTATGTGGACGAATTCAAAGGAATAAAAGCCTGGAGAGAATCCACAAACTGGTATCGGATCGAGTATAAGAAAAAGGGAAAAACCTGTACAGGATGGATAACCAGAGGTGATTTTTATTCGGACTGCCTGATTTATGACGGCAGGGAAAAACAGATCCTGGCGGATGGAGAGTACGAGATGGCCTACTCCTCTCCCTTCCCGAAGTATTCCGTCTCCGCTTTGGATCAGGATCTGACCCTGGATGACCGCTTCCATCTGAAATTTACTTTTCTTGGTGACGGCCTCTTTCTGGTCAAAAATACGCAAAACGGAAAATATCTGCAGCCTGACCCCCTTTACAGCAAAAAGGCTTACCATTTCTGGGGTCCGGAAAAGACCGCCGGGGCCTTCCGCCTGATCAGAAAAGAGGGTCTTTTTGCAGTCCGGGACAGTGTATCCGGCCGTTATCTGGTGAAAAACAATGACGGAATCATCTGTTTTGTCCGTAATAAGTATGCCTGTTGGCGAATCCGCAGGTATGACAAGGCCATAACCAAGGAATCCATCCGTGTATTCGCCCAGTTTGACGCGGACTGGGCCGACCACTATTATGGATCGGGCAAGAATGAGGATCCCTCCAGCAACCTCTTCACCACTTCCGGATGCGGGATTTTTTCCACCGTGAATGCCATTTATGCCGTAACCGGCATGTTTCCCGATCCCTATGAGCTTGCGGAATATGCCGTGAAAAAGGACTACCGGATCCTGGATAACGGGACCGACAGCGGCTTTTTCAAGGCAGCTGCCAAGAAATTCGGGGAGAAATACGGGTTCCGCTATGACGGCAGTACAGGTTCTATCGACCGGCTTAAGAAAAAAGTCCAGAAAGGTGATGTGGCGGTTACACATGTCCCGGGTCACTATGTGGTGATCGCGTCCTATGACAAAAAGAGAAAGAAATTTCTTCTCCTGGATCCTTACCATCTTAATAAAAGAGCCACCAATGCTTACGGTGACTGGATCAAACTTTCCGATCTGGAAGATGGAAATCTTATGGGTTATGAATTCTATTTTTACAAAGCAGAACGTCCTGAGGAATAAAATTGCCTGCAATTTTATTCCTCTTTTTTTCAGGTCAAAAAATTCCTTTATTTAATTTGTATTTTCCATGGCATTTATCTCCTATGGGTATATAATAGAGTCAAGTAATTATGCGTAGGTGTTATTATGACCTTAAAAGAAATTAATGAACTTTGGACAGAATACAAAATCAAATACGGAATCGACAGTGACCGCATGATCGAGGATGTACAGTATGACACCGAGGAATTTGTGGAAGGCTGCTTCAATCTCCTGGAGCTGATGGACGGCAAATATATCCTCCACCTTAATCCTCAGGTCCATCTCTACACCGATGCCTATGTGAAGTTCATTCTTTTTCATGAATTCACCCATTTCTATGATTTCTTCCACTGTCCCTACGAGCAGAAGAACGATAAGCTGTTCTATATGAATGCTTATTCTGAGTATCATGCCTGCAAGGTAACCCTTGCCCGGGTGATCCATCAGTATCAGATCAAGCTCACGGATGTGGATAAGATCCAGGTTCCCGGTCCCTACAAGGAGATCTCCATCCGCCGTCTTCTGGACGAATGTCTTTACCGGCTGAAGTACTACATGGAGATTTATTATGTGACCCTTCATATTCATGACTTTATCAATGCCTTCCGGCAGATGATGTATCTTTTCGGTTACCTGTCTCTTTTTAAAGATGACGAAAAGATGGTGGAGTATTCCTTAAAGGTGATCCACCTGGATGATAAGCGTGTTCCCGAACTGTATCGTATCATGAAGGCGGAAGAACTGGATAAGATCGTTCCCCTCTATAAGTCTATCGCGGACGATGTGATCCTTGCCTATATACGGGTTTCTTTCCGGAGATATTACGATCATGATATTCTTCCCAATGAAGAACTTGATGAGATTACCCTGGATAATTATCAGGAATACATCAAGATCCTGAATGACCGGGTAAAGAAACGTAATCTTGAAAAAGGGATCGTTGAAGAAGATGATCAGATCATAAGAGAAATGGAAGAGGCAGCCATGGTGGCCTGCTTTATGGAGCAGCTCCGCTACCTCATCATCTGATCATTTATACAGATCAGACCGGATATAAAGATCAAGCCCTTGCAGAGTCTTACTCTGCAGGGGCTTATTTTTAATGGTAATCCGCGAATGCATCTTCCCAGGACAGCCATGTCTCATACCATTCATTGCATTTTTCTATATACTGACCCTCTGCTTTTCCCAGTTCCGATAGTATTATACTGCATTCCTCTTCTTCAATCCCGTACATTTCAGGATAGAGAGAAAACAGGGCAGGATCATGGCAGGGTATATTTTCCAGGACATGAGCAAGGGCCGTGGCAGCCTTCTCCATCTCTCTTTCGGCAAGGCCCAGCTGCCAGTCCCAATAAGCCTGTTCCGTACTCAGTCGGGAAGACTGAATCCTCTCTTTCCCGGGGACCGCCTTCAGACTCTCTCTCAGGGCATCATTTTCCTCTTCCCCCGATCCTATCCCTTTTCTTCTTCTTTCTTCCTCCTTCCGCATCTTTTCCATATATTCCGCATAGGAGAAGGGATAAAAACTGACTTCATCCTCCCCGAAAATCAACAGGCTTTCGGCCACCTGGTCAAGAAAGTATCGGTCATGCGTCACAAAGATAAGGGTTCCCCGGTAGTTTTTAAAGGCCGATTCGAGGATCTCCCTGGAAGGGATATCCAGATGGTTTGTCGGTTCGTCCAGAAGGAGCACATTGGGTCCGGTCTCCAGGAGTTTTGCCAGGGTATACCGACATTTTTCTCCGCCGGACAGGTCTTTGACCCTGGTGGAGATCTCCTCCTGCCTGAAAAGAAAATCGGACAGGATCTTCCGGCATTCTTTTATTTGCAAGGAAGGAAAAGAACGCTGAAAATCCTCCAGCATACGAAGAGCGGAATCATTGGATGAACTCATCTGATCGAAGTATCCTATATCCAGATGATCCCCGCGAAAAAGCCGGCCGGAAACCGGAGGAATCTGTCCTGCGACAGTTTTGAGGAAGGTGGTTTTTCCACTGCCGTTTGGCCCCATGATCCCGATTTTCTGTCCCCTACGGATCCGAATGCTGATCTCTTTCATGGCCTCACCATAACCTATGACCAGCCTTTCACAGTCAAACACCGATTTATTTCCCGGTCTGGCGGGGATGATCTCACCCGGATAGAGATATGATCTGTGGTCCCGGGGAGACGGAATCCTCTCCATTTTATCCAGCCTTTTTCTCATGGAACGGGCCATTGAGGCTTTTCTGGGTTTATGTTTAAACCTTTCGATCCAGTCGGAAAGGCGTTTTCTTTCCTCCTCCTGATCCTTGTATTTTTTCAGGAGGATGCGGTGATCTTCCTCTCTCTTCTTCCGGTAGAAAGTATAGTTTCCCGCATATCTTTTGGCCTTTCCCCTGTCAATCTCATAGATCACATCCGCCACCCGGTCCAGGAAGTAACGGTCATGGCTTACAAAGACCACTGCTTTCTCATAATTCTTTAAATAGTTCTCCAGCCAGTCAGTCATATCCGGATCCAGGTGATTGGTGGGTTCATCAAGCAGGAGGATATCCGGTTTTATCAGAAGCAGGCGGACAAGAGAGATCTTTGTCTGCTCCCCGCCGGAGAACCGTCTGATTTCCCTGTCCAGTTCTTTGAGGGAAAAACCAAGCATGGTGAACATTTTCCGGTATTCCGTCTCATAGTCATAGCGGTCCCGGGAACAGCTGTCCCCCGCCGGACACAGGGAGGCGATCATCTGATCCACTGTCAGGCCGGGAGGAAAATCAGGAGTCTGTTCCAACAGGCCGATGGTAGTGTTTCTTGCAGTCCACACCACCGCACCGGGGTGCCGGTCATCCCTGTCGGGACCGATCCTGCCGGCAATAAGCCTGAGCAGAGTCGTCTTTCCGGACCCGTTTGCTCCCACAATCCCGATCTTCTCC
>CACZOS010000154.1 GCA_902782815.1 uncultured Lachnospiraceae bacterium
AGGTTGTTGTGTTATTCAGTTATCAAGATGCGGTGCTGTTCTCGCGACAGCTTATTCATACTACCACGATGTATCCCGGGTGTCAAGAACATTTTTTATATTTTTTAAAAGTTCTCTAAAAAACCGGGATAATCATGACAGAAAACGCCCTTCACTCCTTCTGAAAAAGAGTGAAAAAGAATACGGAGAAGGAGGGATTTGAACCCTCGCACCGCGTGAACGATCTATACCCTTAGCAGGGGCACCTCTTCAGCCACTTGAGTACTTCTCCATATGCCTAAACAATAACATGATATGTAATTGTTGCGTCAGATTGGGCGCTTTATAATTCTATCAAATCCGATGATTCTTGTCAACATCTTTTCGTGAAGCTCACCGGATCCGGCCTACTGCCTGCCTTATCGGACTCATTCTTTTCTCCATTTCGAGGGAGCATCCGCGTAAAGGTCATGCCCTTCGGCATCCACCACCACGATGACCGGAAGGTCCTCCACCGTCAGCCGGCGGATCGCCTCGGTTCCCAGGTCTTCGTAGGCCACCAGGTCCGCGGATTTGATACATTTGGACAGCAGGGCACCTGCGCCGCCCACCGCGGCAAAGTAAACCGCCTTGTTTTCGGCAATGGCCTTAATGACTTCCGGTGACCGTTTCCCTTTTCCGACCATGCCCTTCAGACCAGCCGCCAGCATGTCCGGCGTATATTTGTCCATCCTGCTGCTGGTGGTGGGACCGGCAGAGCCGATCACCTGTCCTTCTCTTGCCGGACTTGGCCCGAGATAATAGAGGATATTGTCCGTCAGCGCTATGGGAAGTTCCTCCCCCTTCTTCATGGACTCATACATCCTTTTATGGGCCGCGTCCCGGGCGGTATAGATGGTTCCGTTAAGATATACATAATCTCCGGCCTTCAGCTCCTCGGCCTCTTTTCCTTTAAAGGGTACATTTATCCTTCTCTTCATCTTCCTTCTCCTGTCCGCCTTTAACATTTGTCTTTGTTATCCGATCTTATAAATCCCTGACCACATGGCGGTTCACATGACAGCACATGTTTACCGCCAGAGGAAGTCCTGCGATATGGGTGGCATAGGTGTTGATATGTACCGCCAGGGCGGTCACGGTACCTCCCAGACCCGCCGGGCCGATTCCCAGATCATTGATCCGCCCAAGAAGCTCCTGTTCCATCTCCCGGATATGGGGATGAGGTGAACCTTCCCCCACTTTCCTGGTCAGGGCCTGCTTTGCCATGAGGGCTGCCTTTTCAAATGTACCGCCTATCCCCACACCCACCACGAAGGGCGGGCAGGCATTGGGACCGGCATCCGCCACTGTCCTGACGATCGCCTCTTTGGCTCCTTCCATACCGTCTGCGGGTTTCAGCATATAGATCCGGCTCATATTCTCACTGCCAAACCCTTTGGGAGCCAGGGCTATCCGCAGTCCGTCACCCGGCACCAGCTGGTAGTGGATCACTGCCGGCGTATTATCCCCCGTGTTTTCCCTCAGGAAGGGATCCTTCACCACGGATTTTCGAAGGTATCCCTCCCGGTATCCCTGACGGACACCTTCCTGGATGGCATCTCCCAGAAAACCGCCCACGATTTCTGCCTCCTGGCCCAGTTCCACAAAAACCACTGCCATGCCGGTATCCTGACAGATGGGGATTCGCTGGCTTCCGGCAATCTGAAGGTTCTCTTTCAGCTGTCCCAGGATCTGGCATCCCAGAGGGCTTTTCTCCCTTTCCGCAGCCTCTCCGAGAGCCTTTTTCATATCCTCAGAAAGGAAATAATTCGCCTCCATGCACATTTCTCTTACGGCGGAGACGACCTTTTCCACCTCAATCTTTCTCATCGCTGCCTCCTCAGTCACTTTCCCCCGGATCCCGGGGGAAAAGAAGGGATGCACACCCTCACATCCGGTGTAACATCCCTTGAACTCTTTAATCTTCGGTTTCCTCTTCTTCGGTTCCCCGGTCTTCCCCGGAGTAAACTCCGTCCTCTTCCTCCGGAAGCTCATCATCCTCTTCGGAAGAACTGACTTTAGCCACACTGGCCACCGTCACATTGTTCTCGGAATCCACATTCATCAGTTTTACTCCGGAAGTATTTCTTCCTATGGTGGAGATTCCGTTTACCTTGATCCGGATAACGATCCCTTCGGAGGTGATCATCATGACCTCCTCCTGGTCATTTACCGCCTCGGCACAGATCAGGCTTCCGGTCTTTTCCGTGATCTTATAACAGATATTTCCCTTGCCTCCACGGTTCTGGGAGCTGAACTCATCCATGGAAGTCCGTTTTCCCATCCCTTTCTCGGAAACAAAGAGCAGATCTTCTCCCTCCGAGCTGATCTGCATGGAGACCACCTCGTCGCCCTCGCCGAGCTGAATTCCCCGCACGCCCATGGAAACTCTTCCGATCTCCCGGACATCACTGCAGTGGAAACGGATACATTTTCCCAGGCGGGTCACCAGAAATACATCGTCGGAGGCAGAGGCAACCTTGACCTCGATCAGCTCATCATCCTCCCTGAGAACGATAGCCGCCAGGCCTCCCTTACGGATATTTTTGTACTGGCCGATGCCGGTCTTCTTGAACACGCCCTTCCGGGTAGCCATCAGGAAATAATCCTCATCGTTGAAGACCGACCCCATGGGAATGATGGCACTGATCCTTTCCTCCGGAGCCAGCTGAAGCAGATTGATGATATTGATTCCCCTGGCGGTCCTGCCGGACTCGGGAATCTCATAACCCTTAAGACGGAAAGCCCGTCCTTTATTGGTAAAGAAAGTAATGTAGTTGTGGGTATTGGTCATGAACATATCGCTGATAAAATCATTTTCGATGATATTCATGCCCCGGATGCCCTTGCCTCCCCGGTTCTGGCTCTGGAACTGATCAGCCTCCATACGCTTGATATATCCCAGGTCGGAGAAAGTGATGATCACATCCTTCCTGGGGATAAGCGATTCATCTGTCAGTTCTTCCGCATCCATCTCGATGGATGTTCTCCGGTCATCCCCGTATTTATCACGGATGACCAGGATCTCCTCCTTGATCACACCCAGAAGAAGCTTCTCGTCAGCCAGAATGGCTTCCAGGCGGGTGATCCTGATCATAAGCTCGTCGTATTCCGTCTGCAGCTTATCCCTCTCCAGACCGGTGAGGGCACGAAGACGCATATCCACAATAGCCTGGGCCTGGGCTTCGGAAAATTCGAACCGCTCTATCAGATTGGTCTTTGCCTCCGCTACATTTTGGGAGGCGCGGATGATGGCGATCACCTCGTCAATAAAATCCAGGGCTTTTAAAAGCCCTTCCAGGATATGGGCTCTTTCCTTGGCCTTATTAAGTTCAAATCTGGTCCTGCGTGTCACCACATCCTTCTGGTGATCGAGGTAATGAACCAGCATCTGCTTAAGATTAAGGACCTTGGGCTGGTTATTCACCAGGGCCAGCAGGATCACTCCAAAGGTATCCTGCAGCTGGGTATGTTTGAAAAGCTGATTGAGGAGGACGTTGGCATTGACATCCTTTCTGGTCTCTATGCAGATCCTCATTCCTTCCCGGTCGGACTCATCCCTGAGTTCGGTGATCCCGTCCACTCTCTTTTCCTTGACCAGCTCAGCGATCTTCTCGATCAGCCTTGCCTTATTGACCATATAGGGGAGCTCCGTGACCACGATCCTCTGTTTTCCGTTGTTCATGGGCTCGATATTGGTAACGGCGCGCACCTTGATCTTTCCTCTTCCGGTACGGTAAGCCCGCTCGATCTCCTTACGGCCCAGTATGGCGGCACCTGTGGGAAAATCCGGTCCCTGCACGATCTCCATCAGCTCTTCGATCCGGGTCTCCCTGTCTTCCTCCACCCGGTTGTCAATGATCTTCACCACCGCGTCGATGGTCTCCCTTAAATTATGGGGAGGGATGTTGGTGGCCATGCCCACGGCGATCCCCTGTGCTCCGTTGACCAGGAGATTGGGATAACGGGAAGGAAGAACAGTAGGCTCTTTCTCCGTCTCATCGAAATTGGGCATGAAATCAACGGTATCTTTATAGATGTCGGCAGTCATCTCCATGGAGATTCTGGAGAGTCTTGCCTCGGTATAACGCATGGCGGCTGCCCCGTCCCCGTCCACGGAACCGAAATTGCCGTGGCCGTC
>CACZOS010000155.1 GCA_902782815.1 uncultured Lachnospiraceae bacterium
CAATCCTCGTTGCCGCTGTAAATATATTTCTGTTTTGCTTTCTCACAGTCGCCCGCGCATTTGACGAAAGCAACTTTCCTGGCGGTATCATCGGCTTCCACACCCATGATCTCACCGATTTTTGCCGCGGCGGAAGCTCCGCCCACAGGACAGGCATTAACTGCCGCCTCACCGCAGGCAATGGCTTTTGCCAGGGCATCACAGCCCGCAAATCCGCAGCCGCCGCAGTTGTTGCCGGGAAGGCATTCTCTGACAGCAACTTCTTTCTCGTCGATGGGTACTTTAAACTTCTCGGAAGCGATTCCCAGGAGAACGGAAATGACGAGTCCTGTACCTCCTACGATTACCGCCGCAAGTACGATTCCATATACACTCATTTCTCACCCCTCCTGTCAGATAATTCCTGAAAAGCCAAAAAATGCGATGGACATAAGACCGGCTGTCACCAGGACAATGGGCATGCCCTGCCAGGAAGAAGGAATATCATTGAATTCCATCTTTTCCCTCAGTCCGGCCAGAATAACAATGGCGATAGTGAAACCTACTGCTGTCCCGAATCCGTAGATCACGGTTTCCAGTATATTGTAATCGTACTGTACCGCATTTAATGCAACACCGAGTACCGCACAGTTCGTGGTGATCAGAGGAAGGAAGACTCCCAGCGATTCATAAAGGGGCGGCATCATTTTCTTTAAAAACATTTCAACAAACTGCACCAGGGCAGCGATGATCAGGATAAATACGATGGTCTGCAGATAGGACAGATCCAGGGGAGTCAGGATAAACCGGTAGATCAGCGCAGTGACCAGGGAGGCGATGGTGATGACAAAGATTACCGCAGCTCCCATACCGATGGCCGTATCCGTCTTCTTTGAAACTCCCAGGAAGGGACACAGACCAAGAAACTGGCTTAACACGACATTACTTACTATGGATGAACTGATGATCAGGATCAATAAATGTGCCATTATCTCCCCTCCTTTTCTATTTCTGCTGTTGCAGCTGCCTCAGCTGTCGTCTCTTCAGCTGCCGGGGCTTCGGGAAGCTCTTTTTTCTTTATTTCTTTCTCCTCGGGAAGCTCTGCCTCCTGCTCAGGAGCCTGGTCTGCCTTTGCAGGACGATTGCTCAGTCTGTTCTTGATGGCAACCAGGCAGGAGAGAACAAAGAATGCTCCCGGAGCCAGGATAAAGATGGTGATGGGGGTATATACCGATTCCGGAAGAATGGTATAGCCAAAGAGGGTACCCGCGCCTAAGAGTTCACGAAAACTGCCCAGGATGGTAAGGGCAAGGGTAAATCCCAGGCCCATGCCCAGCCCGTCAAAGAAGGAAGAAACAGCTCCGTTCTTGCTGGCATATGACTCGGCACGTCCGAGAATGATACAGTTAACTACAATAAGAGGAATATAAACACCCAGAGCATCGTTCAGAGAAGGCAGGTAAGCCTGGAGAACGAACTGGACCACAGTCACCAGAGACGCGATCACAACGATATAGGCCGGAATACGTACCCGGTCCGGGATAAAATTCCTCAGAAGGGCGATCAGAAGGTTGGAAAACATCAGCACCGCCGTGGTGGTAAGGCCCATTCCTCCTCCGTTGATGGCCGAGGTGGTCACCGCCAGGGTGGGACACATACCCAGCACGAGAACAAGGGTGGGGTTTTCCCTGATAATACCGTTAAACAATCTCTCAGAAGGGCTATTCGGTTTCATTTTATTTACCTCCTTCTAAAGACTGGAAATAGGCCAGACAGCTGTTCATGGCACCGGTAACCGCCTTGCTGGTGATGGTGGCGCCGGAGATAGCGTCGATCTTTGGGTTGTCCTCAGCAGGAGCATTTAAGTTGCCGCTGCCGTCTTTGACCACTTCAAAGTGATCGACTTTTTTTCCTTTATACTGGTCTGCCCAGGCCTGATTGGTTTTTGCGTTCATTCCCAGACCGGCTGTCTCTCCGATGGCCAGGACAGAGTAACCGTTTACCGTTCCATCCGCCTGGATACCCACAGTCAGCTGGATATCTCCACCGTAACCCTTGGAGGTGGTCACGTTGAAGATATAGCCCAGAACATTTCCGGATCCGTCTCTGGCTTCCACAGCGGCAGAGATGACATCGCTCCCGTGGTCTTCAATGGGATTATCGTAATCGGCAAGAACAGCGGAGGCGGCTTCCTGGGTAAATCCTTCTACATCAGCGAAATCGGAGGCATCCGGGAACACTGCCTGATAAGCCTCCTGCTCTGCCTTCTTCGTCTGCATAGCGATGGGGTCCTTTGTGATCCCGTATACAGCCCCCAGTACAATACCGGCGACCAGGGTGATCACGACCAGTTTCAAGCAATCAGTCACCAAGTTTTTCATTTATCTTTACCTCCTTTCCCAAAAGCGGCAGGAGTCGTAAACCGCTCGATCAGCGGAACCAGAAGGTTGCAGAAGATGATAGCGTAGGAAACGCCCTCCGCAGAACCTCCGAAGATACGGAAAATACCCGTGAATATACCGAGAAGGATACCGAAAACGATCTGTCCCCTGGGGGTGATGGGGGAAGTGACATAGTCCGTTGCCATGAAAAAGGCCCCAAGCATGAGTCCTCCACCGCACAGATGCTGTGCCAGATAAGTCATATCAAATCCATGTCCGCCGAACAGAAGGACAAAAATACTCAGTGTAGCCAGGTAACAGACCGGGATCTTCCAGCTGATGATCCTCTTGGCGATCAGGTAAATGCCCCCGATCAGCAGGAGAACAGCAGAAGTCTCACCGATGGTTCCCGGGATGGTTCCGAAAAACATGGCCTTAAGGTCCACGGTGCCTCCGGCCTTGATCACGGCCAGAGGGGTAGCGCCGGTGGTGGCATCAAAAGTAGTGCCGATACCTTTGACGGAAAAATCGGTCATTATTCCGGCGAAGGAAATCAGAAGGAAACAACGGGCACCCAGAGCCGGGTTCATAAAGTTCTGTCCCAGGCCGCCGAACACCTGCTTGACCACGATGATGGCGAAAACCCCACCCAGAATCGGCATCCAGAAAGGCACTCCCGCAGGAAGATTCATGGCAAGAAGGAGTCCGGTAAGGGCCGCACTCAGATCATTGATGGTTATAGGTTTATGCATAAAATGCTGCCATGCATACTCGGCAATGACACAGGTCGCGATACAGAGCACTGTATTGATGATGGCACTTACGCCGAAATTCCACCATCCGAAAAGAGCGGCCGGAGCCAGTGCCACGATGACGTCCAGCATAATGCTGTGTGTAGTAGCCTTATCCCTCACATGAGGATTGGCGGATACGTTATAAAACTGTTCGTTCATCTTTACCTCTCCTTATGTTATTTCTGGCGTCTTCTCAAGGCAAGGGCCTCCCGGCGCCCTGTCTTCATGGACTGGGTCAATCTTCTTTTGGCCGGACAGACATAGGAACAGCATCCGCATTCCACACATTCACATCCGTTCAGCTGATCGAATAAGGCAAAGTCACCGTGATCGGCAATCTCTGACAGCTTTGTGGGCATAAGACCGGCGGGACAGACGGTAACGCATCTTCCGCACCGGATACAGTTGCTGGGTTCACAGGCTGCAACCTCGTCCCTGGTGAAGCATAAAAGGGAGGAGAACGCCTTCTGGCAGGGCACATTCAATGTGCTCAGCGCCATGCCCATCATGGGGCCGCCGGAGATTACCTTCTCCGGCTCGGTTTTGAAACCACCTGCGGCGTCTACAAGCTCGGCGGCATTGGTTCCGGATTTTACCTTAAAGTTACCGGGCTGAGCGATGGCGTCACCGGTTACGGTAACTACCCTCTCGTACAGGGGCTTGCCCAGGGTTACTGCCTCGTGGATGGCTATGGCGGTGGCCACATTATCCACGATACAGCCGGCATCAGCCGGAAGCATACTGGAGTTGATGGAGCGGCCGGTCACCGCGTAGATCAAAGAACGTTCCGCTCCCTGGGGATACTTGGTCCTGAGGGAAGCAACCTCGATTCTCTCTTCCTGAGCACAAAGCTCGGTAAGTTTTTTGATTGCCTCCGGTTTATTATCCTCAATCCCGATGACCCCTTTGGCCTGGGGGAACATGGACAGGATGATATTCAGTCCGGAGATGAGGTCTTCCGGTGTTTCCATCATCTGACGGTAATCCGCCGTGATATAGGGTTCGCATTCCGCTGCGTTGATAATGATATGATCGATCTTATCCGGTTCTTTCGGTGAGAGCTTCACATGGGTGGGGAAACCGGCCCCTCCCAGACCGACGATGCCGGCCTCCCTGACTGCAGCCAGGATATTCTCCCTGGTCATCATTTCCACCGGATGAAATTCGGTCTTGTTGTAAAACCCGTCGTTTTCAATGACAATGCTGTTGACTTTATTGCCGGAAACCGTCAGCCTCGGCTCAATCTTCAATACCTTTCCGGACACGGAACTGAAAATGTTGGCGGACACAAATCCTCCTGCCTCAGCAATCTTCTGCCCGACTAACACGTTGTCACCTTTTTTTACACAGGCAACTGCCGGCGCGCCGATATGCTGGCTTAAAGGGTATACCATCTCACCCTGGGGCAGGTATTCAGTAATGGCTTTATCCTTACTCAATTCTTTTCCGTCATAGGGATGAAGGCCGCCTTTAAATGTCAGTAAACCCATTTCTTTACCTTCTTTCTCCTCTTTGTTCACTGGGAATGGTTACATTTTATTTTTCAAAGGATGTCACTGAAAAGGACATCTGCTTTCTTTTTTCCAATATATTATGATACCATGGATGGTCCCGGAGGACACATCGGGATTTATCCATGCAAAAGCCTTTGATCTATCGGCTTATGCTATCAATTCCTTCTCCGGGCTCCATTTCGGAGGAAATGATCTCCACCACGACTTTATGGGGAAGACAGATGATCGTTTCTCCTTTCAGGCTTACCGGCCTGTGTTTTACACAGATCTGATCGGGACAGTCCGCAGAGATCATCTTCGCTTTTCCGTCTTTGATCTTCAAAATATTGTAACAATCCTCTCCGTCAATCCTTATTTCCCTGTCCCGTGACAGGTCGTAGGTTCCCTGAAGTTTCCGGTCCACAGTGACAGTCACCTGGGCTCCCTTCTCCTGTACAGTACTGACCAGGAACATCAGGAGAGCCCCCGTCAGAAGAAGGATAACAGCCAGGGCAAGGTCATGGCGGGTGAAGAGTTTTCTGTTTTCCTCCTTAATTGAACCCGATCCATTTCTGCGCAATTTTATATCCTCCGAGGGCCATCATACGTTTGACCTTATTATGGGAACCCGCAAGATTGCCCAGGACGGAGCGTTTTATCCTGCGGTAGGCTTCCGGAGATTTCTTCCGGAGATACGCCCATAATCTGTCTTTTTCACGGTCCGCTTCAGGAGTATTGATCCGGAGAAGAAGCACAGAGCTCACCAACATCATGGTGGACAGATAATGAAGCATATATTCATCCAGTTTTTTACAGTAAAAGGTTGGTTTATGACTGGTATAAATATCGATAATGATCTTGTTTACCCGGATCTGCTGATCGATCCTGGACATCATCACCTTCTCATTGATTGACTGGTCATCCCTCCCGAGATAATAACGGTAGAAATCCACATCCAGATAATACATCTTCTTCAGGTAAGGCAGAGGCCAGTAGACGAAGATATTATCCACGTAGAAAGTATGTTTGGGCAGCTGGAAACCGCAGTCTTTCAAAAGCTGGGTACGGTAGATCACCGAGTGCATGAGGATATTCTGGCTGGCACCGAATCTGCCGATATCCTCCCAGCTGAAGTATCTGTCCCTGGGCAGGGTTGACCGGTACTCGATGACCTTCTTATGCCTTACTCCCTGTTTCTCATAAACATAGTTGGAGAACAGAGCATCCAGGGGGTCTTCCTTCCCGGCCTCCTCTTTCAAAAATCTGAGGATGGTCTGGTAGGCATCCGGCGCCACCCAGTCATCGCTGTCCACCACCTTGTAAAAGAGACCGGTGGCGTTGCGAAGGCCGGCATTTACCGCCTCACCGTGGCCGCCGTTTTCCTGGTGGATTGCCCTGACAATACCGGGATAGTTTTTCTCATACTCATCAGCGATGGCTCCGGTATCATCCACGGAACCGTCATCCACGATCAATATCTCCACATCCTCTCCTCCGGGAAGAAGACATTCAATACAGTTTCTCATATAATCCTGGGAATTATAGCTGGGGATAGCTATTGATAGGATCTTCATTTTTTACTCTCCTTGTTCCATACGAAAAGCTGTCACAGGGATCTTTCCCATCATAGTGATGATGGGCAGATCGATATGACAGCCTGTTCAGCGTTAAGACAGATCTGAATTCCGATAGATGATCTCATCCCTTCCGGGACCGTTGGATACCATGGTAATCGGATATCCGATCTCTTTTTCGATAAACTCGATATATCTGCGGCAGTTTTCCGGAAGATCCTCATATCTACGTATACCGCGGATGTCACTCTTCCATCCGGGAAGAATCTCCAGTACAGGTTTTGCCTTTTCCAGTTTATTGGTAACCGGGAAGTCTTTTGTGATCTCTCCGTCGACCTCATAGCCTACGCAAACCGGGATCTCATCGAGATAACCCAGAACATCCACAACGGTAAAGGCCACATCTGTGGTTCCCTGAAGACGACAGCCGTACCTGGAAGCAACACAGTCAAACCAGCCCATTCGTCGCGGTCTTCCGGTAGTGGCACCGAACTCGCCTTTATCTCCTCCGCGGACACGAAGTTCCTGGGCCTCATCGCCGAAGATCTCACTGACAAAGGCACCGGCTCCTACTGCGCTGGAGTAAGCTTTCACCACAGTAACGATCTTCTCAATGGCATAAGGGGGTATTCCTGCGCCGATGGCACCGTAAGCAGCCAGGGTGGAGGATGAAGTCACCATGGGGTAAATCCCGTGATCCGGATCCTTCAATGTTCCCAGCTGGCCTTCCAGAAGAATGGTCTTCCCCTCTTCAAGGGCTTTATGCAGGAAAAGTGAAACATCACATACGAAGGGACGCACCATCTCTTTATACTCCATAAGGACAGAGTAGATGTCATCCACATCCAGAAGGGGTTTATGGTACAGATGCTCCAGGAGCACATTTTTCTGTGCGCAGACTCGTGAAATCTTGTCCTTCAGTTCCTCCTCATCCATAAAGAGCTCGCTCACCTGGAAACCGATCTTGGCATATTTATCCGAATAAAAGGGAGCAATCCCGGATTTTGTGGACCCGAAGGATTTTCCGGCAAGACGTTCCTCCTCGTACTGGTCGAAAAGAATATGATAAGGCATCACGATCTGAGCGCGGTCAGATACAAGGATCCTGGGTCTGGGAACACCCTTCTCCACGATCTCATTTACCTCGTTAAATAAAACGGGAATATTCAAAGCAACCCCATTGCCAATGACGCTGGTGGTATGGTCATAAAAGACACCCGACGGCAGGGTGTGCAGGGCGAACCTGCCATAATCATTAATGATGGTATGGCCCGCATTTGCGCCGCCCTGAAATCTGACGATAATGTCAGAGTCCCTGGCCAGCATGTCGGTAATCTTGCCCTTTCCCTCGTCGCCCCAGTTTGCGCCAACGATTGCTTTAACCATGTTTCAATCCTCCTTGATAAACTATGGATTACTATATCTCACAAATTATAATTATATATGATAACTCTTTATAAGTAAAGGTCAAAGTAGACCGAATCGCCTTGCTCCTCTGATCAGGGCCGTACCCTTGGGGAAATTGATCAGGTCCTCTTCCGTCACACCTTTCATCTTCAGTTCACAGACAAAATAGACCAGAACGGCAAAGGCGATGGCCACAAGCATGCAGCAAAGGATGATCATTCTCAGGGGAAGGATCCCTCCCAGAAGAGAGAAGCTGATCATGTAGAGACCCTGATAAAAAAGGTAGCAGAAACCTCCCATGATCACGGCAGATACGGCCGGAATCAGGAAAGTCTTTCGGATCTCCTGCCTGTATTTAAGATGTTTCCGTACTCCCACACTGTTGAGAAAGCACATCATAAAAGAGTAGAAACAGGTGGCGATCACCAGGGCATAAAGGTCCAGATCGGTAAAATAGAGAAGGGATGCCAGGAGCATGACCTGAAGCAGGAGAGAAAATGCCGCATTCCGGAGTGGAATGGTCACCTTTCCTATGCCCTGCAGTACCCCGTTGGAAACCGTGGAAAGACTGTAAAAAATCACACTGATACAGCCTGCTCTCAGAATATTTATCGCCATCCGGATGGTAGCCCTCTGGGGAAAGAGAACCTGCATGACCGGACAAGCCAGGACGCAGAGTCCGGCCGCTGCGGGAATGCTGATCATCATGGTAAAATGGATCGCTTCCCTGACCTTGTCACCGCATTTTTTCAGATTGCCCAGGGTATAACTGCCCGAAACCGCCGGCATCATGGCGGTGGACATGGAATTGGCCAAAGCCACCGGCACATTGACCAGAACCCAGAATTTTCCGGAGAACACCCCGTAGAGAGAGGCAGCTTCCCTGCTGTCCATTCCCCGGAAATCCATCACGTCAATGAAGACAGTCTGATTCATGACCGTACTGATATTGTATACGAAAGTACTTAAGATCACCGGAGTGACCATGAGCATGATGGTCATGAAGATACTGCCCATGCTGCTGTCCACACCGGAAGCATCATTTAGTCTTCTCCTCTTAAAATACGAAGCATTTGCAAGATAGAGGATCATCATGAAGGCAACACCGGTTATGACACCCGCCACGATACCTGCCGCGGATCCCATGGCTCCGAAAACGGGGACTTTCCTCTCGTCATTTCCCGCAAAAAGACGGACAAAGAGAAGGGCGGCTCCGATGGAGACGATGGCGTTCATCACCTGTTCCACAATCTGGGAGACCGAGGTGGGGACCATGCTTCCGTGAGCCTGAAAATACCCGCGCAGTACACCCAGAAATCCGGAGATAAGGATGGCCGGGGACAGGATCTTCAGGACAGGCACCGCGTTGGTCTGATTCTCGGGGATCAGGACGGATGCCCCGAAATAAGTTACGGCCATGCCGATCAGACCAACTATGGTCACATAGATCAGGGCACAGCGGAATACCTTATGGGCATCCCTGTACTGCTTCAGCGCCAGCTTTCCGGAAACCACCTTGGAGACGGCCATGGGAATGCTGTAGGAGGAGATCAGGAGGATCATGGTGTAGATATTTACGGCGATGCTGTAATAACCGTTCCCTTCGTCCCCTATAATGCTGGTGACGGGGCTGCGGTACAATACGCCGATAATCCTCGTAATAATCCCCGCCACCATCAGGATGGAGGCCTGGGCCAGTATATTCTCTTCTTTTTTTCTCCTGTGTTCCAAAACTGTTCACCCGACTTTATCTACTGTTGACTGTTGTTTTTCTATCTTAAAAAGACCCGGCGGGTCTACACATTGATCTCCGCCGTCATGCCCAGATCCTGGGTATTCTGATCCAGTATGGGTTTTACTTCTTCCAGGATATATTCCTCCGTCTGCTCAGGGGCCCTGCCCACAAAGTTCTCCGGATTCATGATGGCATCCAGCTGGTCTCTGCTCATATTAAAGGCCGGATCTGCGGCGATGCGGTCGAGGAGATCATTCTCTTTCCCCTCCTCCTTAACCACTCTGCCTGCAGCCATGGAATGGACCCGGATCCGTTCATGAAGTTCCTGACGGTCTCCTCCCGCCTTGACGGCATCCATCATGATGTTTTCCGTGGCCATAAAGGGAAGCTCCTTCATGAGACGGCTGCGGATCACCTTGGGATAAACCACCAGACCGTCCACCACATTCAGGTAGAGGTCCAGGATA
>CACZOS010000156.1 GCA_902782815.1 uncultured Lachnospiraceae bacterium
AGCTTTTCCATCCTGTTTGGATGCCTCGCCGCAGGCTGCCAGTAATACTGCGGCCAGAATAGCTGCTACAGCCAGAAATGTTTTTTTCAGCATTGCAGGATCCTCCTGTGTTACATTTTATACGTTAATAAATATGTAACTCATTTTTTATATTTTTGCAATACTTTTTTAACATTTTTTGTTCAATTTTATTCAATATAGGTAAGAACTTCACTCTGACCTTTGGAAGCGCGGAATTCCGGATAGGCTTCCCCCAGCCTTCCCAGAGTCCTGTTATAAGAATCAATGGCAGAATATGGATCTGCGGCACCCCAGCTCCATGGATCCGATCCGTCCAAAGCCATGATCTGATAGCCATTTCCATCCAGTTCCACCCAGGTCGGGATAATGTTCACGGCATTCGCTTTCACGTCGCCGTTGTTGAATTTTTCAAAGGTCACCTGAATCACCAGTCCGTCTTCCGTATAACCTCTCGGTTCTTCCGGATCCATCTCCTCTTTCCGCTGGTTGGAGAGTTCATTTCCCATGGAATAAAGACATAATGTCTGATGCCCATCCGCCCCTGTCAAAGTATCAAACCGCTGGATCACATGCGGATGGCTTCCGATGATCACATCAAACCCCATGTCGCAGAGCCTCTGCGCCATTTCGGTCTGATAGCCGTTGGGATCATCCTCATATTCCGTGCCCCAGTGCATGTAGATGACCTTGGCATCCACATTGAGCATGTCCATGTAATCTACCTGCTGCTGCACGTCCGCATAAAATTCATCCAGATACTCATAATTGAACGTTGCGATCTTCTGGACTGCTTCATCTGAGAGATAATTGAAATTCAGGGATTTCTCTCCCTCCGTGTATTCTCTGGTATCATAAGTGTAGCACAGCATACCAAGGCGGATACCGTTGATGTTTGTTGTCATCAGGTAATGCTCGTCCGTGGTCTCTCTGCTCCCTAAATGTCCGATTCCATATTCGTCCAGGACATCCAGTGTCCGCATCATGCCATAGGTTCCTGTGTCATTGGAATGGTTATTGGCTGTCAGGCAGATATCCACGCCTGCGTTTTTCAGGGCCGGAACAATGGAATCCGGACTGTTGAATCCCGGATACCCGCTATATTCCCCGGATTCCGGTCCTCCCAGGGTCACCTCCAGGTTGGCTACCATCAGATCGGTCTGCTGATACACCGGCGCCACATCAGAGAAGACATAGGTAAAATCATAATCCTCTCCCGCCTGATGCGCATACAGGATCGGAAGGTGCAGGATAATATCGCCGGTGGAGCCCAGCGTAGCGGTCCTTACCACCCGGGGGGCCTCCGGCAGAGGCTTGACCACGGTCTGTACCTCCCCATCTCTTTTCAGGATCCCTGACTTCAGGACAAAGAAGACTCCGGCGGCCAGCAAAAGCAGCAGGATAAGAAGCACGACCAGTACGCCGGCTCCCTTTTTCTTCTTTTTCCGGCGTTTTTTTTGTGCCGGTCTTACGCGTTCCTGGGGATCCCGTACGGGTCTTCTGTAATCATCCGGGTATGGTTCATAATCCCGTCTCCCGCTGTTTCTCTGCGGGCGGGAAGTTTCCCGGTTTCTCCTGATTTCTTCATTCGAACGTTTAGGTGTACGCTGAGCCATAAGATATGATCCTTTTTGTTAAATCTTTTTGTTCCTGAAAACCCACTTGCGCTGGATCCCATAGCTGAAAATGAACAGGCAGCCGTCCACCACACACTTGATGATCACGTCGAGGATTCCCGTCACCTTCAGGATCTTCGCGGCGAACAGGTCCACCAACAGGAAGGAGATCAGCATCTGGCAGGCAGCCAGGATATAATACCTGACGGCGGTCTTCCGGACATTGTCAACCGCCTTGAAAACCACCTTGCGATTCAGGATATAATTCACGATGGAGGAAATCACCCTGGAGGCAATGGTCGCCACGAGATGGCAGGTGGTCGGGTTCCACACATTGCGGAAGATCGCCATCACCAGCGCATAGATCCCGATATCCACCACCCAGCTGAACAGGGAACTGGCCATAAATTTGAAGAAATACGCCAGCACGATCTTATAGATCCTCGCCGAATCCCGGAGAGGATTAAAATGGGAGGATTCATTGTCATCAATATAGATGGTA
>CACZOS010000157.1 GCA_902782815.1 uncultured Lachnospiraceae bacterium
GCAGACTCAAAATCTGTTGTGGGTGACCACGTGCGGGTTCAAGTCCCGCGGCCGGCACTAATTTATGAAGGCTGAGAGCTCATTGAGGTGAGTTTCTCAGCTTTTCTTTTGAGGAGATAATCTTGATCAAATTAGCCAGCATAGCCAGCGGAAGCAGCGGCAACAGCATAGTCGTCGGAAATGAGCAGACACATTTTCTGGTGGATGTGGGGGTTAGCAGGAAGAAGGTCCTTGAGGGCCTCGATCTTTTCGGAATAGACCCGGCCGGCCTGTCCGGGATTTTCATTACCCATGAACACATCGATCACATTTACGGTCTGGGTGTTTTTCTCAGAAAACACAGGATACCGGTATTTGCCACCGGAAGGACCATTGACCAGATCCTGGACTCCTCCTCCCTTGGAAAAGTTGACCGGTCTCTTTTTAACAGTATCAGTCCTGACCGGCCTCTGGAGATCGGCGGCATAACTGCAGAGGCCGGCTCCAGTCTTCATGATGCGGCAGACCCTGTCTGCTATACCTTCTCCGATGGAGACGGTAAGGCGGGAGTAGCCACAGATCTGGGGACCTTTGATGATTATCTGGTGGAAAAAATGCAGGGCTGTTCCAGCCTTCTGGTGGAGGCAAACCATGATCTCAATATGCTCATGGTGGGACCTTATCCTTATCCCCTGAAAAGGCGGATCATGGGTAATAAAGGCCATATGTCCAATGAACGGGCCGGCCAGTTCCTCTCCAGGATCATCGGTCCGGTGACCAGACAGGTCTACCTGGGGCATCTCAGCAAAGAAAATAATTATGCTGACCTGGCCTATGAGACCGTCAAGGTTGAACTTGCTCTTCACGGTATAGATCTGGACCAGTCTGATTTTTCCATGAAGATCGCCAGCCGTACCGAACCCACTTACTTTGGTAAATCAGAATAAAGCGGAGGTAAATATGAGTGAATTAAAGAAATCCATCATCACGGTCATCGGTAAGGATTCCGTGGGTATCATCGCGAAAGTATGCACATATCTGGCGGACAACGGGATCAATATCCTGGATATCAGCCAGACCATCACCGGAGGCTATTTTAACATGATGATGATCGTGGAGTCTGAAGAAGTGGAAAAAACCTTCCCGGAAATGGCCAAAGATCTTCAGCTCCTCGGAGAGGAGATCGGCGTGGTGATCCAGGCCCAGCACGAAGAGATCTTTCAGATGATGCACCGTATCTGATCTTATGACCGGGAGGTATTATGTTAAACGTTAACGAAGTGATCGAAACCAATAAGATGATCCATGAGATGAATCTGGATGTCCGGACCATCACCATGGGAATCAGTCTTCTTGACTGTGTAAGCGACTCCCTGGAGGAAACCTGCCGCAACATCTATAATAAGATTACCGATCGGGCCAGAGATCTGGTGAAGACCGGTCAGGAGATTGAACTGGAATATGGAATTCCCATCGTAAATAAACGGATCTCCGTTACTCCTATTGCCCTTGTGGGAGGAAGATGCTGTAAAAAAGAGGATGATTTTCTGGCCATAGCCCGGGAGCTGGATCGTTGTGCCCGGGAGGTTGGGGTCAATTTTATCGGCGGATATTCTGCCCTGGTCAACAAAGGAATGACCCCTGCTGACGAGATGCTGATCAGATCCATACCTAAAGCTCTGGCTTCCACCGAGAGAGTCTGCAGCTCCGTAAACGTGGGTTCCACCAAGACAGGAATTAACATGGATGCGGTAAAACTGCTGGGAGAGATCATCCTGGAGACTTCCATGCAGACAAAAGACCGGGATTCCATCGGTAATGCCAAACTGGTGGTCTTCACCAACGCACCGGATGACAACCCCTTTATGGCAGGAGCTTTTCATGGAGTTACAGAGGCAGACTGCGTCATCAATGTGGGTGTCAGCGGCCCCGGTGTGGTGAAAAGAGCCATAGAGAATGCCCGTGGACAAAATTTTGAAATTCTGTGTGAAACCATTAAAAAGACTGCTTTTAAAGTGACCCGCGTGGGTCAGCTGGTGGCCATGGAAGCGTCAAAACGACTGGGTGTACCCTTTGGGATCATTGACCTTTCCCTTGCTCCTACCCCCGCAGTAGGAGACAGCGTGGGAGAGATCCTGGAGGAGATAGGCCTGGAGTATGCAGGTGCCCCCGGTACCACCGCTGCCCTGGCGCTCTTAAATGACCAGGTGAAAAAAGGCGGAGTCATGGCATCCTCCTATGTGGGAGGACTGAGCGGGGCCTTTATCCCGGTGAGTGAAGATCAGAGAATGATCGATGCAGTCAAGGCCGGTGCCCTGACTCTGGAAAAACTGGAAGCCATGACCTGTGTATGTTCCGTAGGTCTTGACATGATCGCCATTCCTGGCGATGTAAAGGCCAGCACCATTTCAGGCATCATTGCCGATGAGATGGCCTTGGGTATGGTCAATCAGAAGACAACAGCGGTACGCATCATCCCCGTCATCGGAAAAGGAGTGGGAGAGACAGTGGAATTCGGCGGCCTTTTGGGGCATGCCCCCATCATGCCGGTAAACCGTTTTGACTGTCAGGCATTTATCGATCGGGGAGGCAGAATCCCGGCACCGATCCATTCCTTCAAGAACTAAAAATGATACTTTTTTATGGTATTTTTCTTTATGAAAATGGCAAAGATTTATAGGCAAGAACGTTTTTTTACCATTTACTGTGTAACATTTTCATACTATAATGATGTCGGTTGAACAGGATACCATTTATTGGACTTTAAATGGTGTGGTAAGAGCAGGGGATTATATCATTTCCTGCTTTTTCTCTGCCCATTTTTAACTTTTTTACTGCAGATAGTATTTATTGTTTTCATTGAATAACCGCTCCGGGAAACAGCCTTATTCGGCTTCTCTTTCCGGAGTGTTTTTTTTGCAAATATCCCCTTAATTCATTGACATTAACCGCATTTTCAGTGATAATTATCATGCAGTGCCGGATGGGCGGAATGATAATGATGATCGGAGGATCGGTCCTTGAACAAAGACAGAAATATAATAGAGTTAAAACATATCAAGAAGGTTTTTGACGACAACGGCTTTACCGCTGTTTCGGACTTTAACCTTGCGGTGAAGAGAGGAGAATTTGTCACCTTTCTCGGACCGTCAGGCTGTGGGAAGACCACCACTTTGCGCATGATTGCCGGTTTTGAAGTTCCCACGGAAGGGGAAATCCTTCTTAACGGGGAAGACATCACAAAACTGCCTCCCCATAAGAGGCCGATCAATACCGTCTTCCAGCGTTACGCCCTCTTTCCCCACATGAATGTCTATGAGAACATTTCCTTCGGCCTGAAGCAGAAGAAGATGGATAAGAATCTTATCGGGAAAAAGGTGAAGAAAGTCCTGGAACTGGTGGACCTGGAAGGCTTTGAATCCAGACGAATCGGCACCCTTTCCGGCGGTCAGCAGCAAAGAGTTGCCATAGCCAGAGCCCTGGTCAATGAACCGGAAATCCTTCTTCTGGATGAACCTCTCGGCGCTCTTGACCTCAAGATGAGGAAAGAGATGCAGCTGGAACTTAAGGCAATGCATGACGAATTGGGGATCACCTTCATCTACGTCACCCATGACCAGGAGGAGGCCCTCACCATGTCAGATAAGATCGTGGTTATGTCAGAGGGGACCATCCAGCAGATCGGCACACCGGAGGATATATACAATGAACCGGCTACCGTGTTTGTAGCTGACTTTATCGGCGACAGCAATATTTTCAACGGGATCATGACCGGAAAGCTTAAGGCCAGGTTCTGTGGCGCTGAGTTTGACTGTGTGGATGACTTCAAGGAAGGCACCCACATCACCGCCGTGGTACGGCCTGAGGATGTGATCTTCACGGAACCTGCCGAGGGGACCATCAGGGGAACGGTGACTTCCGTGATCTTCAAGGGAATCCATTATGAGATCACCGTAGAGTCGGGAAAAAATGAGATTGTCGTCCAGACCGTCCATTCTTCCAAAGTCGGAGACCGTGTGGGAATGCGGGTTGATCCGGACAATATCCACATCATGATCGCTGAGGATAACACGAATTTCTTCCCGGCCACCATCAATGCGGACCATAAACTGGAATACAATGACAAGATCCTCGATGTGGACCTGACTAAGATCATCCATGGCAGTCATCTTTCTGATGACGGAAGGCTGCTGGATATCAACGGGGATGAGATTGACAGGAGACGGACCAGGATAATGGTCTCCATCCAGCCTCAGCAGATTACCATGACCGATGAGATTGAAGAAGGTCTGGTTGACGGCTATATCAGCAATCTCATCTACAAAGGTGACCACTACAGTTATGTCATCCATACCGACCTGGAACAGGATTTCGTGGTGGACGATGAATATCTTTGGAACATGGACGACCATGTAGGCCTGATCATGCCTCTGGATAAGATGAAGTTTTCCCTGCGTAAATAAGCCGGCTTTCCCTGTAAACCCCGGAATCCGCACTGTGCGGATCATCATCAATTGCTAAGGAGTAGAACATGCAGAAGTTTTCTTTTTCCAGAAAACAACTGGCAATTCCATATGCGGTCTACCTGCTGTGTTTCGTGGCCGCGCCTCTGGCAGTACTGACCTACTATGCCTTTACCACCTCATCCGGCCGGTTTACCCTGGTACATCTGACCGGTTTCTTTACGGATCCCAATACTTTGGGAACACTGTGCTACAGTCTGGGTGTCGCCTTTGTGACCACCGTATGCTGTCTTCTTCTGGCTTATCCCACAGCTTATGTGCTCGCCCACAGCGGACTTAAAAATAAATCTGTGATCCTGATGGCTTTTGTCCTGCCCATGTGGATCAATTTTTCCCTGAGGATCACTGCCCTGAAGGAGATCTTGTCCCTTCTGGAAGGCAATCTTGCCTATTATCCCTTTTTGAACGCAGTGATCGGTATGACCTATGATTTTTTACCTTTTATGATTCTTCCTATCTATAATACAATTTCCAAGCTGGATGAATCCCTCATCGAAGCTTCCAGGGACCTGGGAGCCAATGAGGTTCAGTCCTTCTTGAAGATTACCCTGCCTCTGTCCCTTCCCGGCGTCATCAGCGGGGTATCCATGGTCTTTCTGCCGGCCATGACCAACTATGTTGTTCTTGATATGCTGTATAACAGCACTTTTATTATGGGCAGCCTGATCGGCAGTTATTTTGCGGCTTACAACTGGCACGGAGGATCTATGATCGCCCTGATCCTTCTGGCCATCATCTGTATCTTCACCCTGCTCACCAACGGTAAGGAGGGAAGGAAAAGCGGAAGAGGAGGTGTTCTGTTATGATGAAAAAAATCATCCGGACTTTTATACTCCTTTTTGTTCTGGCTTTTATCTATGCCCCCATCCTCATCCTGGCCGTCTACAGTTTTACCAACGCCACACAGATCGGAGCGATCCGGTCCTTCTCCTTTCATAATTATGTGACTCTGTTCACCACGGAAGAACTGATCTCCATGATCATCGGCACCATAATCCTGGCCCTGGTTTCGGCTCTTTTATCCACTATTCTGGGAACCATGGGAGCCATAGGATCTTTTTATTCCGGAAAGAAAATGTCTTCATTCATCCGTTCCACCAATCAGATCCCGGTGGTTAACGCGGATGTGGTAACCGGTTTCTCAATCTGTATTCTTCTGGTCATTGTGCTGGGGGTGAGTAAGGAGACTTATATTCCCCTGGTCATCGGCCATGTCACCCTGTGTGCCCCCTTTGTCTTTCTGTCCGTTATGCCCAAGCTGATGCAGCTTGATCCCAGTATTTATGAAGCAGCTTTGGATCTTGGGGCAACTCCATTTGTGGCCTTGTTCAAGATCGTCATCCCTCAGATTTCATCCGGGATCATCTCGGGTTTTGCCCTGGCGGTCACTTTGTCTCTGGACGATTATTTTATCGCCACCTACACAAAACCTTCCACCTTTGACACCATCAGTACCTATGTGGTCAACGCCACAAAGGGAGCCCAGACCAGGATAAAGACTGCTCTTTGGGCACTCTCTACAGTAATATTCCTCATCGTGGTGCTGACGGTTCTGATCTCCAATCTCAGGGCTATCCGAAATGATTCCCGTGAGAAGAA
>CACZOS010000158.1 GCA_902782815.1 uncultured Lachnospiraceae bacterium
CTTCTGGATGTCTACGCGCTCCAGGATCGGTCCTGAGACCTTCGCCCTGTAATGAATGATTTCATAATCAGTGCACTTGCATCTCGGGTTAGGATAATATCCACATGGACACGGATTCATCGCTGCAACAAACATAAAATTAGCCGGATAGGTATGGTTCCCATTGACACGCGATATGGAAACGGATTTGTTTTCCAGAGGCTGGCGGAGTGCATCGAGTGTGCTTCTGGAGAATTCTGCAAGTTCATCCAGAAACAGGATGCCCCCATGTGCAAGGGATACCTCTCCCGGCTGGGCATAGGTCCCGCCGCCTATCAGCGCATTCAGGGACACGTTGTGATGGGGTGCACGAAAGGGCCGCATCTTCACAAGCCCGTCCCCCGGTTTGAGGTTTCCGGCGATGCTCTGGATTTTTGTTACTTCCAACGCTTCTTCTTCGGTCATTTCGGGCAAAATCCCGGGAATTCTTGAGGCGATCATACTCTTGCCGCAGCCGGGCTCGCCGATCATCAGAAGGTTATGGCCGCCTGCAGCTGCCAGCATCACTGCCTGCAGAAGGTCCCTCTGCCCTTTTACCTCCGAAAAATCCGGGAACTCCTTCTCCTGCACTCCGTTTGGTTTGGCTTCTTCCGGGGTATTGTTTACTTCTCTTCCTTCAAGCAGGCGCACCGCGTCTTCCAGAGAGGATAATCCGTAGACCTTGATCCCGGTAATCTTCTCCGTTTCTTTCACATTCGCTGCGGGAACGGCCGCCTTCGTGATCCCGCACTGGCGTGCTGCGGTGACCATTGAGAGGACACCCGGACAGGGGCGGATCCTGCCGTCCAGGGAGAGTTCTCCCACAAATACATATTTCTCTATATCCTTCGATACAATCTGATCTGTTTCGGTGAGCAGCGCCAGTGTCATCCCGAGATCATAATGGGATCCCCTCTTGCGACGGTTTCCGGGTGCCAGGCTGAGGATGGTTTTATCCTTGGGCAGATCATATCCGTTGTATTCCATGGCTGCCTGGATCCGCTCGCCCGCTTCCTTGACCGCCTGGTCGCCAAGGCCGATGATCGATACCATCTGCTGCTGTCCCCTAATCACGGCTGCTTCAATTTCCACGGGAAATCCCTCGATTCCGTCCAGGGCCATGCTCTTCACCACGGTAGCCATAATTCGTTCTCCCCCATATCTTTCATGATCAGCAGCTCCTGCTCCTCATGTGAGATCCTGCCTTCCACGAACATGCGGTACTGCTCCTTCTGATTTCCCCGAAATGCCCCCAGTGTTCGGGAGGTGTCCAGAAACGGGCAGCTTTTTGCACAGTCATCCTCAAGCAGATAGTCCTTATAGCTGCTGTATTGATATGCAAGCGGTTCCCTGACCATAGCGGCTTTCACAGGGTTCAGATGGATATAACGGCTGACTTCAAGAAAATAGGCTTCATCCTCTATCAGGCAGGAAGTATATCTTGACTCGAAGAGGTGCCCGTCATACCCATACTTATGGTTGAAAGTCCTCGCATAGTAGTTCATCAGATGCTGCATAATCTTCCAGATCGGTTCCTTCCCTGTTGTAACCTCCAGATGATAATGATTTGTCATCAGGCAGTAAGCGTGCAGAGTAAATGGAAATCTCTCCTTCACCTGATCCAGTGTCTTCATGAACAGCGCATAGTCATCCGCATCACGGAAAATCACACCATGGCGGTTCCCTCTGCCCATCAGGTGATAACTGGCTCCTTCATACCATTGTCGTTTCTTTCTCGCCAATCCTCCTCCGTATATATATCTAATTTCGTTTATGCGAATATCGAATGCTAATATTTGGAGAGTCCGCCCCAAGGGTACTGTCCTCTCCGCTCTATCCAATTCCTTTGCAGTTGATGTATTAATACAATTCTAAGTATCGCCTTTCTCACTCCGTTTCAGATCCTGCAGGGCTTTCATATAGCCAATCATCCGCTCGCGGAACCGGTTATCCATCGTTAGAATTTCGCAGAATAACTCACCATATTCAGAATTCTTCTCTACAACTATTACTTCTGAAGGATTGCTCCGCGTCCCTTCTCCGTCTGTTCCTCCCAGCAGCTCATAGGGGGTCACCCCCAAAACATCGCATATGATGAGGATCTTCTCCGAAACCGGATTGGTCTTCTTCCTCTTCCAATCGCTGATACTGCTCTGGGC
>CACZOS010000159.1 GCA_902782815.1 uncultured Lachnospiraceae bacterium
CGATGAAGAGGGTGCCGAGTATGAAGAATATACACGCCACCAGTATACTCTCTTTAAAAATATGATCGATACAGTGGAAGAGAGGAGAGGGAAGGATTTTCTTCTGCGCCATTGTTCCAATACCGGCGCTGCCACCGTCTATCCCATGACCTATCTGGATATGGTGCGGCCGGGACTCCTCCTTTACGGTTACGGAGACCATGCGAAAATGCTGGGACTTAAACCGGTGATGAGCCTGAAGACCACAGTGAGCGCCATAAAGCATTATCCCGCCGGCACCAGGATCAGCTATGGAGGCACTTACACTACTGACCGGCCTGCCCGGATGGGTGTGGTTCCCTATGGCTATGCGGACGGTTTTTACCGCTGCCTTTCCAATCGTTTTTCCCTGATGACCGGTTACGGCCCTGTTCCCCAGCGGGGAAGGGTGTGCATGGATATGGCCATGATCGATCTTACCGACAGGCCGGAGGTCAAGGTGGGAGATGAGATCGAGATCTTCGGTGAGGCAAATCCGGTGGAGGAGATGGCTTCTCTTGCCGGAACCATCCCTTATGAGATTACCTGCGCGGTAAACAAAAGGGTTCCCCGGTATTTTATGGAAGACGGGAAGGTCATTTATCAGGAACTCATGTTGAGAATGTGATGATTATTCTGTTCTTATGATTTCTTATCCATAACTGATGGAAAATATTAAGACAGTATGCGGTCTGACGACTGATACTGTCTTTTTTTAAATATCGTTATTTTACCATTTTTAATACATATTTATCCCTGTCTGTTTTTTAATTGTTATTCTTGCGTCAATTCATATCTTTTTTCATTCATCTCTGATTCTCACAGTATTCAAATTGCTATTTTTTTCTTGTTATTTACAGATATTTCCTTGTTTGAACCCATATCCGGACTGTTTTTCCTTATCAAAAAAATAGCATTGTAAAAATGAAATATTTTGCTCGTATCAGAACAATTAAATAGTGCTCTTTTTTTCGAGTAATTAATCGGATTATTACAGGATAAACCGAATGGTATAAGTTAAAATTATATAGAAATGATGGAACAAGATGTATATATAGTAGATTTCGGATGTTTGATGGCAGGATGATGACAGAGAGACCACAGGGTAAGAAAAAAAGCGGTGCGAGGAAACTGACAGAAGGTTCCGTGTGGAAGATAATTGTACTATTCGCACTTCCTTTGCTGGGAAGCAGCCTTGTTCAGCAGATGTACAGCACCATCGATCTTATCTTTGTGGGCCGGTTCATCGGAAAAGGCGCCGCAGCCGCCGTGGGATCCGGTGATCTTCTTCTAACCTGTCTGATCGGGCTTTTTACGGGTATCTCCGTGGGATCCGGCGTGATTGCCGCCCATTCCTTCGGCAATGATGACCGGGAGAGATTTCATCAGGTTATCCAGACAGTCTATACTTTCGGACTTTTCGGTTCCCTGGTTCTCTTTGCGGTGGGCGAGGTCATGACCCCGCTTTTTCTGAAGTGGCTGGATACCCCTCCGGAGATCATGCCCATGGCCGTCACCTACCTGCGGATCTATTTCTGCGGGATATTTGCCATCGTATCTTACAACCTTTGTTCCGGCGTAGTCCGGGCGCTGGGTGATTCCGCCAGTGCCTTCCGCTTTCAGGTGATGGGAGGCCTGGCCAATATAGCGGGTGATTTCGTTTTTATTGTGATCCTTCGCTGGGGGATCGTGGGGGCGGCCCTGGCCACCGCTTTATCCCAGACACTTTCGGCCCTGATCACTATCCGCTACCTGACCAGGCTGGATGAGGATATCGCTCTGAGGCTTACGGAATTTACCATTGATAAAAGACTTCTGGGCCAGGTGATGAAGATCGGTATACCTTCGGGAATCCAGTCCATGATCATCTCCTTCTCCAACCTCTTTATCCAGAACATCATCAACGGACTGGGGGTGGACAGTATGGCTGCCTTTGCCGCTTATCTGAAGGTGGAGCTTTTTGTCTACTATCCCATCATCGCCTACGGCCAGGCACTGGTAACCTACACTGCCCAGAATATGGGCGCGGGAAAGGTAGAC
>CACZOS010000160.1 GCA_902782815.1 uncultured Lachnospiraceae bacterium
TAAAGCAGCCTGCGGCGAAGCCGCATCAGGAAGCACGTGCCTTCAGGCATGTGAGGTTCACTAGATTTACATGATACTTCCGGTTTAGCGAGGAAGGACGGGAGAGGGAATGCTGTGTGTAATCGCGAAACTTGATGATTGCGCTGCCAGACGGATTACAGCACTGCGTGATGCGGCTGTCGTCGGCAGTGAATCTGGACCCGCTCTGTATGGGCACATTACGGCTGCAGCTTATATTGGTAATGATGAAGCCGGCTTCATCGGTTCATGCAGGGAAATGCTGAAAGGGATCACTGCCTTTACGGTAGAATTTGCCAGGATCGAAGTGCTGGAAGAAACATCGATTATCGCTGCGATACCGACTGGCTCTCCTGCCCTGAACCTTATACACCAGCGTATCGTGGAAGGGTACAATGACAGTCTTGACCAATGGACAAAAGCAGGCAGCTGGTATCCCCATACGACGCTGCTTTACGATCCTCAGGCAGATCTTAAGATACTTCGTGACCGGATCAAAGAAGGGTTTATCCCTTTCACTGCAGCCATAGACAGGATTGAATTTTCCCGTGTTCTTGAGCAGGGCTATGAGATAATCAATTCTATTGATCTGTCCATACCATAAACTGCCCAGGCTGCTTTGCATTGTGCTGGAGCCGACTGCTGCCATGGAAAGAGGAGAGCGATACATGACAACGATGATGCGCAGAATCTGCACCTGCTCCGTCTGCGGGGCTGAAAACGAAATTAGTGTCCTTGGCAGTACAAATGCTTTTGGGAGCCCGGATCTTGACTTTCGCCCGGCCCAGATGCTCAGGGGGACGATGTATTTATGGCTGCAGGAATGCAGGGGATGCGGATATGTTTCGAAAGACATTTCAGCACCGGCCGGCTTGACAAGATTCTGGCTGAAATCACAGGAGTATCTTACTTGTGACGGTATTCCGTTTTCATCTGACCTGGCCAAGCGGTTTTACAGGGAGTACTTAATCAGCGCGAAAGAAAAAAGAATGGAGGATTCCTTCTTTGCCATACTGCATGCCGCATGGGCCTGTGATGACTTGATTGATGTAGAAAATGCCATGCTCTGCAGGAAAAAGGCACTTTCTATCCTGAACGGGCCGCTTCATTCCATCTGGGCATCTGCTGATGAAAAAGGGGAGAAAAACGAAGATATTGTGGCTCATCTGAGGAAAAGACTGCGCGGCCAAAGCCCGAATAAGGGCAGGAGCTTCATGGTAATGAGGGCAGATATTATGCGAAGAGCCGGGTTATTCGATGAACTGATTGAAGAATATGATTCCGTTCATTTCAGGGAAGATAACCTGAACCAGATTATCAGGTTCCAGATCGAAAGGGCAAAAGAAAAAGACGCCGCCTGTTACCGTATCCAGGACGTTACAGGGGAATAATAATGAATGCTACGAACATCGAAAATGGTATATTGCAGCGAATAGCACGAAAAGCCAGGGATATTCTGCATAAGGAAAAGAGAACAGCCGCAGGGAACGGAACCACTGAAGACAGAAAAGAGTTCGATATCCGGAATGGGATTTTGATGAAATACAGAGGGACTGATGAGGACGTGATCATCCCGGAAGGGGTGACCCGCGTTGGCCCGATGGCTTTTTACGGTCGTGAAAGCATATACAGTGTTACCTTCCCGGAAAGTGTGACGAGTATAGGAGACAGTGCATTTGACGGCTGCGTCAATTTATACCGCATTGTGCTTCCGGATGGTTTGGCGAGAATTGGAAGGTTCGCATTCCATGGCTGCAGCAGTTTAAGAAATGCACAGATCCCAAATAAAATAATATGGATCGGGGAAATGGCATTCCATGGCTGTTTTAATTTAAAAAGTGTAGTACTTTCAAAAGGAGTATCGCACAGCAGAGGATGGAAGTTTCTTGACGAAATAAGATTGAGAGGAGTGCTGCTTCCGGAAGATGATTTGAGCATAGGAGACGGCGCTTTCAATGGCTGCAGCAGCTTAAGCAGCATCGAGATCCCTGAAAGCATCGTGCGGATCGGCAAAAAAGCCTTCTATTACTGCAGCAGTTTAGACAGCGTGAAGATCCCTGAAGGAGTTGCAAACATCGGGGATCGGGCATTTGATGGGTGCAATAATCTCAGGAATGTGTTCTTCAGTACCCCGTCAGTGGTATCAGGCCTTCCCATTAGCAAAGATCTGAATTTGTTTTATCTGGGAGGTCCATTGGCTGACCTTCCTGAAGACTGCCGGGAACCTGCTTCCAGAGGATTCCTAAATGCGCAGGAGCAAAGCAGCACTGATTTCGATGGCTGGAGAGCGGAATATCTGGAATATATCAGAAATCACGCCGGGGCGTTCGTTCATTTCCCAATGAAGAACAAATTTTATCTGTTTTTCTTTATCAGAGAAGAACTGTTGGATGAGAATGGGATAAGGCAGCTGCTGGATCAGTATGAGAGTACGGATGATGTGGAAACAAAGGCGGCGCTTCTGCAGTACCAGCATGAGAAATTCGGAACAGGAGATACCGCGAATTTCGCTCTTTGAGAGAATGAAGCTTTGAGAGAATGAAAAATGGAAGATGTAAAAGAATTTGAGATTGAGAATGGGATACTGGAAAAATACAATGGGCCCGGCGGGGATGTGGTTGTCCCGGAAGGGATAACCGGTATAGGGAAAGAAGCGTTCAGCAGAAGCGCCTTGAACAGTGTGGTAATTCCAAAAGGTGTAACAAGCATAGGAGAGAAGGCGTTCTATTGCTGCACAGAATTACGCAGCGTGATCATCCCGGAGAGTGTAACAAGGATTGAGAGCGGAGCTTTTGGAAACTGCCATATGCTGCACAGCGTTGTGATTCCCGAAGGCGTGACGAGGATAGAGAGCGGGACGTTTGCCTACTGTCTCTGCTTAGACAGTGTGGAGATCCCTGACAGCGTGGTAACGATCGAGGATAACGCGTTCGAGGAATGCAGGAAGCTGAGCAGTGTGGCAATTCCGAAAGGAGTAACAAACATCGGAGCATGTTGCTTTTCGAACACCAGGCTGCACAGTATCGAAATCCCGGAGGGAGTGACAAGTATCAAGGGGGCGACATTCGCCAGATGCAGCAGTTTAAAAAACATCGTGATCCCGGAGAGTGTGACGACGATCGAGGATACGGTATTCTACAGCTGCACCAGCCTGGAAAGCATTATCATCCCTAAAGGGGTGAAAAGCCTTGGAAACAAAGTTTTCTATTGCAGCAGTATACGCAGTATCGTGATCCCGGAAGGAGTGACAAGTATCGGAGAAGATATATTCTCCTGCTGCGCCGAACTTGATGATGTGGTAATCCCGGAAAGCGTAACGAGTATAGGACGTATCTCATTTCAATGGTACTGGCGGCCCAGGCGGGTAGTTTGTTTTACACTGGATGTCGCATCCCATGTAGAATATAAACAGGATGTGTATCTGGTCTGTCTGAGAGGACCTTTCCATGAGGTGCCTGAAGAGTATAAAGAGTGCGCGGTCAAAGGCTTCCTTTATGCCCAGGAACAGGGTTTGAAAGAGATAGACAGGTGGAAAGAGGAATACCTGGAATACATGAAAATCCATGTCGGGGATTACATGGAAGAAGCCGAAAAGAACAGATTCATTTTTATGTTCCTGATCAGGGAAAGGCTTCTGGATGAAGCAGGAACAAGACAGCTTCTGCAGTTTCACGAGAATACAGATGATGTGGAGGCAAAGGCTGTACTGCTGGAATACCTGCATAAGGAATTCGGAACAGGAGATACCGGAGATTTCTCTCTTTGACATACAGACAGAACAGCCTGCAGTATAAGGTTCAGATAGCTAAGAAGGATGAAAACATGCAGATTTATGTGGATTTTGATGACTGCCTGTGCGAGACTGCAAGATATTTCTCACGACTGGCAGTGGAAATGTTCGGTAAGAAGGTACCCTATGAGGAGATCATATTCTTTGAGCTGGATAAAACGTTCGGCCTGAATGAGGAGCAGTATGAGCAGTTTATGATCAGGGGGCATCAGCCGGAGGTGCTTTTGTCATACGAAGAGACGCCGGGAGCATCTTCCGTCATTAATGAGCTGATTTCGTGCGGACATGAGGTATCGATCATTACCGGACGTCCGTTCAGTGCTTTTGAGCCGTCCCGGAGATGGCTGGACAATCACGGACTTCAGAAAGCAAATCTTTATTGCCTCAACAAATATGGCAGGGACAGTTTCCTCAAAAACAGTGAATTTAATCTTGAGCTTGAGGACTACTACAAAATGCATTTCGATTTTGCCGTTGAAGATTCCTCCAGGGCATTCCGATTCTTTGACCATCTTCCGGATCTGCGGGTACTGGTATTTGACAGGCCATGGAACAGGGAGTGTGAGTTCCCGAATGAGAATTACACAAGATGCTTCGACTGGGAAAACATAAGAAGTATTATAAAAAAGTATACCGGAGAGTCAATATAAGGGAATAGATACAAATGAACTGTCGAAGTGACAGCAGATGCGATAAAATAAAATCTAACTGTTTTTTGTA
>CACZOS010000161.1 GCA_902782815.1 uncultured Lachnospiraceae bacterium
ATCATATCTTTCGACTCGGTATAATTGAATACCGGGCCGTCAAGGCAGATATATTTCTCTCCCACACGGCAGTGTCCGCAGATTCCCAGTCCGCAGCACATCTTCCTTTCCTGGGATACCCAGATATTTTCTTCTTTAAAGCCTTTTTCCAGAAGTCCCATGACGGAGAATCTCATCATGGCGGGAGGACCCACCACTATGGCACGGGCAGCGGAAACATCCTTAAGGGCGATCTCCGGGATATATTTTGTCACCAGGCCTACTTTACCCTCATATCCTTCGGGGGCCCCGTCTACGGTAAGCCAGAGGTCCAGCCTCTCCTCCCAGTTTTTCAGGTCGTTGCGGAAGAGCATGTCATCCGGACTACGGAAACCTACGATCACGTGTTTATCACCCGCATCCTCAGTAAGAGAAAGGGCTTCGATCACTCCCCTGACGGGAGAGACACCGGTTCCGCCTGCCACAACGATTATCTCACCGTCACGATAGAGATCCAGATCAAAGCCGTTGCCGTAGGGACCGCGCATGAGGATACTCTGACCCTTCATGTGTTCAAATACCATGTTGGTCACACGGCCGACACGGCGGATGGTCAGATCCACGCTGACGCCCTCTTCGATCCCGCTCACCGAGATGGGCGCTTCACCGAATTTGGGGATGGATACTTCAAAAAACTGACCGGGCTTCACTTCCCCGTCAAAGGCCATACGGAAGGTATACTCCTTGTCCGTATGTCTGATCACGTCAAGTATCTCAGAAGGGAAGGATACATAAGGATTGTTATTAGCTGTACTCATTGCTCTCCCTCCTTTACTGCTGCGTCAACTTTATTGATGATGTTGGAAAATGAAATGTATTCCGGACAGACATCGTCACATCGGCCACAACCGACACACATATCATAGCCGTAACGCTTTCTGAAATCATAGATCTTATGCAGAACTTTAAACCTCATCCTCTCGCCGTGCTTCCTGCGGTACTGGCCGCCTCCGGCAACGGTGGAATAGCCGTCGATCATGCAGGAACCGCCGACTCTGCGACGTTCTCCCACCTTTCCGTTATCCGTGTAAAAGGCATCCTGCATGGTAAAGCAGGTACAGGTGGGACAGACAAGATTGCATCGCCCGCAGGCCACGCATCGCTTGTCATACTCCTTCCACAGATCTGCCTGGTAGATGGCGTTGGGAACTTCTTCAGGAACATGAACCTGAACTTCGTTCTCCGATACGAAGTCCGCCTTTACTTCCTTCTTTGCCGCGCCGGATGAGGCAAAAATCCGATCCAGGTCCGGATCTTTTACATCCACGTCAAACCCTTCTCCTCCGTAATTAACAGAGAAAATGTATCCGTCTTCGGTCCGGTTTGTTCCCATGCTGACACAGAAACAATCCTGGAAAGAAGAAGGACATCCGATCAGGACAAATTTAATCTTATCCCTGACCTTCTTATAGAAGGTATCAACGTGTCTTCCGTTGTTGAGATAGATCTGATCCAGACGTTTCACCGCGTGCATATCGCAGCTTCTGAGGAAAACGATTGCTTCACTCTCATCGATATCCGCTTCCTTGATCACATTTTCCGTGAAAAAGAACAGTGTCTGAGACAGGGGAGTCAGGATTTCCTTGAAAGAGAAATCTGATTTCTTCTCAAATTCGATCTCCGAAGAATCTTTGATGTAATCATAGATAACCACATCGGTCTCGGAAAATCTGCCTTCCCCCACCTTCAAAACCGGTGCGTAAAGCCGGTATTTCTTACCCAGCTCAGCCAGCACCTGGTCAAATTCCGACCGGGTTAGTGTGTACCCCATAAACATACCTCCATAAAATGATTTAAAAGAATCCTGAACAGGGAAAATCCCTGTTCTGCTCTTTCTCTTATTGTAACAATGAACCGGATATATGGCAACGGAAACCCGTTCATTTTGAGGAAATATATATGAGGAAGGAAAGAATTATTGTCTTCAGAGGAGAGGCCTCTCCGGCAGGTTGACATTCACCAATATTATCATTATAATCAGATAGAGTTTTTGGTAAAAACAGTATGGAGTGTTGACAAATGGAAACGAAACTGACTGAAGGGAATCCGATGCAGATCATCCTGCGTTTCATGATTCCTCTTTTTTTAGGAAATGTATTCCAACAACTTTATAACATGGCCGATTCCATCATCGTCGGCAATTTTGTCGGCCCAAATGCTCTGGCAGGAGTCGGTTCCACCGGGACCATCATGTTTTTTGTCATCGGAATCTCTCTTGGTATGGCAACCGGATTCTCGGTCCTTACCAGTCAGAAATTCGGTGCCGGAAAAGAGGAGGAAACCAGACGGTCTGTGGCCAACGGGATCATCCTCTCCGCCATCGTTTCGGCAACCATGATCGTGATCAGCCTTAGCCTGATGCCCACTGTCCTGCATCTGATGAATACCCCCGACTCCATTTACAGGGAGGCTTATACCTACATTTCCATCATCTGCGGCGGGCTTTTTGCCACGGTCTACTACAACCTCTTTTCCGCATACTTAAGAGCCATCGGAAACAGCAGGATACCCCTCTTTTTCCTGATCTTTTCCGCTGCCTTAAATGTGGTGCTGGACCTGTTTTTTATCATTGTCTTTCACTGGGGCGTGGCCGGAGCCGCCAGGGCAACCGTACTTTCCCAGGGGATCTCAGCGATCCTCTGCCTGATCTACATTATGAAAAAGGTTCCCGTTCTTCAGCCCTACCGTGAACATTGGAAGCTGAACAAAGACGACACGGTAAAGCAGCTGGCCATCGGCGTTC
>CACZOS010000162.1 GCA_902782815.1 uncultured Lachnospiraceae bacterium
GACGGCCGACATACATCCGGAGATGCTGCCATAGTTTAGCACCTATATAGTATCATCTCCGGAAGAGCCTGGCAAGAGAACGCAAGTTCCCTGGTTCTTATTTTTGTACCCATTTTCAGGAGGTGATACTATGGCAAAAGCCAAAAAATTGAAATCCGGTAACTGGAGATGCCTGGTCTACTCTCATACTGATCCGGATGGAAAAAAGAAATATGAATCATTCACAGCTCCCACTAAAAAAGAAGCCGAATACATGGCTGCAGAGTTTGCCGTCGACAGGACCCGGGCAAATGATTCACGGAAATGGACCCTTGGTGAAGCGATCGATCATTATATCGAACTGAAAAGGCCTGTCCTTTCTCCTAGTTCAATCTATCGCTATGAGATGATCAGGAAGAGAAGTTTCCAGAGTATCATGGCCATCCCGATCGCTAAGATCACCAGCAATATGCTGCAGCAGGCTGTAAATGAAGAAATGACCAGGACACCACTTAACCGAAAAGGATCTGTCTCTCCTAAAACAGTACAGATTGAGTATGGCCTTATTGCCTCTACTCTTAAAAGATACTGTCCCGGCAGAGTCTTTCATGTGGATCTGCCTAAGAAAGCACGACGGATTAGGAGTCTGCCGCTTCCGGCTGAGATCTATGAAGCTGTCAAAAATACAGATATAGAGCTGCCGGTCTTACTTGCCATGTGGCTATCTTTTACCATGTCTGAGATAAGGGGATTAACAAAGTCGAAGAGTATCGACGGAGAATATATCACGATCAAAGAAGTCCTGGTATCTGTCGGCGGTGTAGATGAGAGAAAAGAGATTGCCAAAGAAGTTACCAGGAACAGAAGGCATCGGATGCCGGGCCGGATCCAGGAGCTGATCAACGAAGTGGATGGGGATGTCATTGTAGATCTGTCTCCAAAAGCTCTGCTATACCGGTTCCGGAAGCAGATGAAGCTCCACGGCATTGAAGAAATGACATTCCATGATCTTCGTCATGTCAACGCATCATTAATGGCCATGCTCCGAATACCGGACAAATATGCCCAGGAACGGGGAGGCTGGAAGACAGACCATATCATGAAATCTGTTTATACGGAAACATTTTCTGAAGAAAGACAGAGGGTAGATAACCTGATTGATGCATACTTTGAAAATATACTCTGATTTTCGTGTTGTATTTCGTGTTGTATCTTACCCTTGTTTTATACTATTTTCCCTTTATTTTCTGATGGTTTCCCATCATATTAAAATCCCTGAAAACCGCATAAAATAAGGGTGAGTGTCTATTTAAGCCACTCACCCAATCAACAGGGGATGAGAGAATCGAACTCCCACCAAAGGTTTTGGAGACCCCTATCATACCATTTGACCAATCCCCTGTGTGCCTGTGCACCAAGTATTTATATCATGCCGATTTCCGTCTTGTCAACCAGCCGCAGCCCCTCTCCCCTTTTCTTCTTGACACGGACCCCTTTAGCGCTTACCATTATGCTGAATTTGAAAAACGTTTTCAGTTTTTGTATTTATTATCTGATCATTCATCCGGAGGAACAATGGCATCAAAGACCAGCTACAACACCAGACAAAGAGAAGTCATCCTGGAGCATATCTCCGCAATGCCCGGAGCTCACTTTACAGTCAGGGACATCTGCCAGTGTCTTAAAGAAAAGGGAAGCCCTATCGGCACCACCACCGTCTACCGCCAGTTGGAGCGCATGGTGGCGGAAGGCCTGGTGAGCAAATACATAGTGGACAGCAACACTCCGGCCTGTTTCGAATATACCGGCCCTTCCCATGTGCGAATCAGGGAGGAGGTGTGCTTCCACTGCAAATGCGAGGTCTGCGGCAGGCTCATCCATATGCACTGCGATGAGCTGGAGGGGATCAGGGAACATATGCTTGAGCACCACTCCTTCAGCTTAAATCCCCTGCGCACCGTCTTTTACGGCCTGTGTTCAGACTGCATGAACGCAGGCCTGCCGGAATAAGAATAATGAGTTTCATACAAAGGAATACGCCGCAGAAAACAACGCTGCGGAAAACAGCCCGCAGCCGGCAAAAACCAGTTCATACTCAAGAGGTCACACAAATGATTTCAAAACGCAAGAATACTGTCAAAAGCTTATCATCCCACAGCCAAAGCCCGGCTATCCTGCCGTCCTTTTTTATCCTTTCCCTGCTTCTTGCTCTCATGGGGGCTCTGCCTGTCTTTGCCTCGTCAGATAAAAACGGGAATGACGCCGGGGATGGAAAGGATACCGTAAACATCGTCACCTCCATCTATCCCCTGTATGACTGGACCCTGGAGATAGCCGGAAAGGAGTCCGGATCCGTGGAGGGCAACAGGTTCATGGGAGAAGGCATCTCCGTCTCGCTGCTCATCAACGGCGGCATCGATATGCACAGCTTCCAGCCTTCTGCCCAGGATATACTCAGCATTTCCGAGTGCGATCTCTTCATATATGTGGGAGGGGAATCTGACGCGTGGGTCCGGGACGTGCTGGCCCTGGCGGTCAACCCCGATATGAAGGTCCTTAATCTGCTGGACCTCCTGGGGGATAAGGCCAGGGAGGAGGAGCTGCAGGACGGCATGCAGGAGGATGACCATGATCATGACGATGCCGACGATGACCATTCTCACGATGATGCCGATGACGACCATGATCACGATGACGCTGACAAAGATCATGATTCCCCGGAATACGATGAGCACATCTGGCTCTCAGTGAAGAACGCGGGATACCTTGTCCCCGTCATCGCCGAAGCCATGGCTGAGATATGCCCCGAAAATGCAGATACCTATGCTTCCAACGCCGAAGTTTACA
>CACZOS010000163.1 GCA_902782815.1 uncultured Lachnospiraceae bacterium
AATCAAATCCCTGAAGATCCATCTCATCCTCTCCGGTTATGGCCGCATCCAGCTCGGTCATCCCTGTGGAGCAGGCGCGGAGAGTAAAACTGTTTCCGTCCAGAGTGAAATCCATCTGGGAAATGGTATATTCGTCCGTCTCTACAATATAATAGACTACATCTGAAGCTCCATCCGGAGCGGGGAGATCGATTCCCGTACGATCGATCATCTCTTCATAGGTTACCTCGGTCATGGGATTCACCATGCCGGTCTCTCCATTCAGGTCTTCTTCCGCTCCGGTATCATCCTCGATGATGACCGCGGTAGTATCTTCAGCCGGTTTTTTACCGGTCCCTGAACAGGCTGCCATACCCATACACATGGCTATTGTCAATGTCAGTGCCAATACTCTTTTCACCATAGTTCATTCCTCCTTGAATCATGATCTTCAAAGTCAGGTTTATTATATCATACCATGAAAGAAAAACAAAAATACGGAATCATTACCCTTTTCTTATCACCCTTCAAATTTCTGTCAGCTGCTCAGCAATGATTTCGAAAGATAATCGAAATAAACAGCAGCAGCTCAGTCAAAAAACCTGAGATTTCCGCAGATACGGTCCTTGGTGATCCCCAGGCATTCCCGGAAAAGATTATGAGGAAGAAAAAGGGGCGTGGAAGGGGCGGATATTCCTGTGGCACTGTCTATTCCCTGTCCTTTTGCCAGCCTGAGGGCCCGAAAAAGATGGAAATTATTGGTGACGATACCCACACTGGCTTCCGCGGGGATCAACCGCCTGGAAAAAGCGACATTTTCCACTGTATTGACAGCCTTTTCTTCCGGGATGATCCGTTCGGGACTGATCCCTTTTTCAATCATCCACTCAGCCATGATCTCCGCCTCCGAGGCAGGCTCGTTATTTCCTTTTCCTCCGGTCACAATACATTTTGTTTCCGGGTGCAGGCTTAGATAATCGGCTGCTGCCTGCAGCCGGTAAAGGAGGACCCTGCTGGGTCCGTCCTCCCGGACCTGGGCGCCCAATACGATCAGATAATCCAGATCCCGGTCAGTCTGATCATGAAAATGTGTACCTATACAAAAAAGAAGAAAAAGAAAAAAGACAGCCGCTGCCGTAAACACACCGGCCGCGGGGATCAGAACCGCTTTGGGAAGAAGAGAAAACAACCCTTTGAAACTCATCCAGGCCAGTCCTTCGGCAATCAGTCCGAGGATGATCCAGGTGACAAAAAACAGGCTGCCGGTCTGGGCACAAAAGATGACCAGGGCATAAACAATAAATACAAAACCAAGAAGAACCAAGATAATACTCAGCACGGTCTTATCCTCCTTTTCTCCTTTTCCTGTTCAATAAAGGTTCTTTTGATAAATATATTATATTATTTATATAAATAGCGCAATTATATTTTTTAAAGTTCAGGAGCAGGAAGATTCTTTGGCCATATCGCATAAAAAAAGAGGGAATCTGTCGATTCCCTCCGGATGCTCCTTTCCGGACTGAGGTTATTTAAGATCCTCCTCGGCTTCATCAAGAGATCCGTAGCCGTATGCCTGGGCCATCTTTTCCATGCTGAGCCAGTAGCGGTTAAGATCCTTGTGATTTAAAATACTGTCAACATATAATTGCAGGGTCCTCTCGGAATAGGTGTAAAGCTCGCACTTCAGGTAATTCATCAGACTTGCTCTTCCACCGATCACCGCTCCGTCCATGGTACGGCCGTTCTTTCTGATATTGGGATACTTTGCCGCGAACTCCATCACCCATGCTCCATAGAACATAAGGATCTTCTCAACCAGAGCCCTGGCATTCTCCGTTACCGGCGGCAGGAGATGTTTGATCCTGGCAAAATACTCCGGATCCGTCTCTTCCATCATGTAGGCATATTTCTCCATCACCAGATTTCTTTCCGCCTGTCTGGCTTCCACCAGATCTCTCAGATAGCTTTTCACCACATCCAGATCCCAGCTCTCAAACTGACTTGATCTCATGATGACAAAGGTCTCCAGGTTATCCTGACAGCTGGCCCTTCCGTTTATCCCTTTCACCTGCTGGAACATCTCCCACTCAAGGGTGACCACCAGTTTCTCCACATTATTTCTATCCATAAAAAGTCCCCCGATCTTCATCTTTTCCTGATTCTATTCTAGCATCTTTTTCCATTTTGTGATTTGGCAGAACGGTACTATTCTTTGGAAAAAATGATACTGGATTACCTTTTTTCCGATATGGATATTTCCTATTCAGATGAAAGCATCTTCCCATACTGGAATCGGGAGATTTGGTACAATAAAATCATGGCAGAGTCTGTTTTTTTGACAAAGATATATTACAAGAGAAAGAAGGTAAGATATGCGAATCGGAATATATAATCATCAGCATCTGCGCGGGGGATGTCCGGTCTGTTCCCAGACCTATGTAAAGGGGATGATCAAGGACGGTATGGCCTGCAAAAACCGGGTGGAAGCCATCTACGGTGTGGACAATGAGTATGTGAATTATACGGATCTGGGTGATTATCCTCCGGAAAACCTTGACCGTCCCGGTTTCCGGAGAATGATGAAAGACGTGGAGGATGACAGGCTTGATGCCATTATCGTGATCCGTCTAGATAAGATATCCAACGATGTTAATCTCATCCTGGACACCTACGAAAGGATGAAAGCCCACGGTGTAGAGCTGCTGACACTGAAGGAAGGAAAAAGGGCCATGGATGTCCTGGACAGGGCTTTGATCAGAAGGGCAGAACAACGGCAGCAATCATAACAGACAAAGGGTAAGAATTATGTTAGATCCAAGACTTGAGGCTTTACACAAAAAAATGCAGGAATGCCATGCCAGGGATGATCTCTTAGAGATGGCTGATGTGCTGAGGGAAGCCATCTCCATTTCCGTGGATGTCTATGGGATAAACCATGAGGAAACCCTGATGCTTTATACCGAGTACGGTGGTGTTCTGCGTAATCTGGGCAGATATGACGAGGGAGTGATCATTCTTCAGAAGGCAATCCAGATCTCAAGAGTCCTCAGAGGAACCGGACATCCGGATTATGCCTCCTCACTGGTGAATCTGGCCAATCTATTCCGTATGATGAAACGTTTTGAAGAGAGTGAGAATCTGTTTCTTCAGGCCAAGCAGATCTATGAGCATACGGTAGGTAAGAAAGCATTCATCTACGCAGGTCTGTGCAATAATCTGGGACTTTTGTACCAGGATACGGGTCGCTACGAGGAATCCATT
>CACZOS010000164.1 GCA_902782815.1 uncultured Lachnospiraceae bacterium
AAATACGGCCCCGTGGTAAAAGTCCTGTTTTTATCTTTAGAAAAAGATGCGAAGGAGATCATCGGTTATTCAAAAAGGCTGCAGGATATCAATCCCGAGCTTAAGATTATCTACCTGTCGGAATTAAGTGAGACGATCTTCGAAGTATTTGAAGCGGCTCCTACCTATGTACTTTCCAGACCTCTTGATGAAGACCATACAAAGCAGGCCATCCACAAAGCTCTTCGGGAACTCAACCAGTCAGGAGAGAAAGTATTTACCATCATAAACAAACAGGGAATTTTTACTGTTCCTTATGATGATATCTATTATGTTGAAAGTGATAAGCGGAAGCTGAATATCTTCGGCGAAGCCGGTCTGGTAAAGTCCATTAATCTGAAGATATCCGATTTCCTCACTTATGAACATGGGGACAGCTTCCTGCAGTGCCACAAGAGTTATGCGGTAAATCTCAGGCACATTTCCCAGTTGGAGAAGTATTCCATCATCCTGAAAAACGGGATGGAACTTCCCATAAGCCAATCCAGGTATGCGGATACCAAGGCCGGTTACATGAGTTATCTGGAGAATGAATAAAAAGAACAGCGTCACAGATTTTTACTCAAAAAGCGTAAGGACTGTCGTTTTCGACAGTCCTTTTCTTTATCCGGTGTGAGCAGAGAGCAAGCCGGGTCAGTCCGCGTAGAAATAGACCCAGTCCTTGATGAGGTCATCCACGTTCTCCAGGAGTTTTTTCCGTTCTTTTTTTGTGGGATCCGGCACATAGATGCCTCCTGAACAGACCACGGTTTTGCCGGTCGCCCGGCAGATCTTATCCGCCACATAGATGCAAAAGCATTCCTCAGGGTCTTCCAGGGTGGAGATGATGGAGATATCCGTGGTGTTTTTTTCCGGATCATCCGGATCTTCCACCGGAGTGGCGTAGGCAATGCAGCCCAGGTATGGTTTATCCCCCCCTGTCAGTAAAATATGAAGATCTTCTCCCACGGGAGTGACTTCCATTTCAATTTTCGTAAAAAGCAGAACCCGGTGCAGTTTCATCTTTTCTCCTTCCTCCATCATTTTTGTCAGTAATGATCCTTCTCTTAAAGTATACCATAAAAACTCAGCTTTTCCGGAAAAGATGAAAAATCAAGGCAAAAAACCGCAAAAAATGTAAATCAGGGATTTATTTCTCTGAAATCTGTGTTAGAATGGTACAACAGGGTGGACCCCACCCAGAATTCAGATAAGGAGAGATTAGTATGGTAACGGTTCGTGAGATCTATAAGGATCAGGAAGCCTATATCGGCAAAAAGATCACAGTGGGAGGATGGGTGCGAAGCATCCGCGGTTCCAAGCATTTCGGTTTTCTGGTGCTCCATGACGGAACATTTTTTGAGCCCCTTCAGGTAGTTTATGGAGAGCAGCTTCCTAATTTTGCGGCTGTTTCCAAGTGGAATGTGGGTTCCGCCGTTATCGTTGAAGGTACCCTGGTAGCTACTCCCGAAGCCAAACAGCCCTTTGAGATCCAGGCAGACTCCATCGCTCTGGAAGGAGCTTCCGCGCCGGATTATCCCCTTCAGAAGAAGAGACACACCCTGGAGTTCTTAAGGAGCATATCTCATCTTCGTCCCAGGACGAATACCTTCCAGGCTGTTTTCCGCGTCCGGTCTCTGGCGGCCTTTGCCATCCATCAGTTCTTCCAGGAGCAGGGGTTTGTCTCTGTCCACACTCCTATCATTACCGGAAGCGATGCCGAGGGAGCCGGCGAGATGTTCCAGGTTACCACCCTGGACCTCAATGATGTTCCCAGGACAGAGGACGGAGAAGTGGATTACTCCCGGGACTTCTTCAATAAAAACACAAACCTTACCGTCAGCGGCCAGCTTAACGGCGAGGTTTATGCCCAGGCTTTCCGCAACATCTATACCTTTGGCCCCACCTTCCGCGCGGAGAACTCCAACACCGCAAGACATGCGGCAGAGTTCTGGATGATCGAGCCCGAGATGGCCTTCACCGACCTCAAAGGAGATATGGAGATAGCGGAAGCTATGCTTAAATATGTGATCCGCTATGTCCTTGAGCATGCGCCGGAGGAGATGAAGTTTTTTAACCAGTTCATGGACAAGGGGCTTCTGGACCGTCTCAACCATGTGGTGAACTCCGATTTCGGCGTGGTGACCTACACAGATGCTATAGATATTTTGACCAAAAATAACGATAATTTTGAATATAAAGTGTCCTGGGGCGTGGACCTTCAGACAGAGCACGAGCGTTATCTCACAGAGCAGGTGTTCAAGCGCCCGGTATTCGTCATCAACTATCCCAAGGAGATCAAGGCCTTCTACATGAAGCTCAATGAGGACGGGAAGACTGTGGCAGCCATGGACTGCCTGGTACCGGGTATCGGAGAGATCATCGGCGGCAGCCAGAGGGAAGATGACTACGACAAACTTCTGAAACGGATCACTGATGCGGGGATGGCAAGAGAGACATATGATTTTTATCTTGATCTCCGCCGTTACGGATCCACACATCATTCGGGATTCGGCCTTGGCTTCGAGCGCCTGATCATGTACCTTACCGGAGTGAGCAATATCCGTGACGTTATTCCCTTCCCGAGGACCGTCAACAACTGCGAACTCTAAGTGAACAGAAAATATATTTTTAAACTTTAAAAAGATGGGATGATCACGATTTTTCCCGCTGAAGTGGTGCAAACACTTCCCGGGAATCCTGTGGTCATCTCATCTTTTTTTGAACCGGTCTCATGTACAACATTTTACAGAAAAAGGACAGATTACTCTTTTGTTTTTTCCCCGGTATGAGGTATAATCATTATGGGTGTTCGAAGGTAAGTAGAACAGTAGATAGATAAATCTCGATACGGGAACGGAAAAATTGCTGTATTTTTGAATATAGTAGAAGAGTGCGCCGTTAAAATACCAACGCGGGGAGATATAGGAGGTAGTTTATGCCGAAATGGATAGATCTCAATGAAATGGATGACGAATTATTCCTGGACAGGAGGAATTTCGGAGGAAGAAGCGTGATCCAGGAGGAGCTGGCGGAGAAAGTCTCTGCCTATTACCATCCATCCTCTGAAGACAACTTTTCCTCCCGGAAATCACATGATGAGGAGGATGCCTATCCTTCCAGGAAATTTGTCCTGGAGGACGATGAGGATGATATTCCCGTGGAAAAGAAGATATCCCGCCGGGTTTCCGAGGAGGACTTCCTGGATGTGATGGAACCGGCCAAGAAGAGCATGACCATCTTTTTCCTGATCGATGTGTCAAAGAGCATGAAGGGAACCAAGATCGGCTCCCTGAACTCCACTATGGAAGAACTGCTCCCCGCCCTGGTGGGTGTGGGTGAGGCCTCCACGGACGTGAAGATTGCCGTCATGAAGTTTTCCACGAAGGTGGACTGGGTGACGCCTGAACCGGTGAAGATTGAAGATTATCAATATTGGAACCGGCTTGAACCGGAAGGATTAACGTTCATGGGTGATGCTTTTCTGGAATTGTCCAGGAAACTGTCCCGGAACAGTTTCCTGAATTCGCCCTCCCTGTCCTATGCACCGGTTATTTTCCTTCTTTCTGACGGAACCCCCAATGATAACTGGCAGAAGGGTCTGGAGACCCTGAAGGAGAACAAGTGGTTTCAGTACGGCCTGAAGATCGCCCTGGGCATCGGGTCCGAGGTGGATATGGATGTACTGCGGGCCTTTACCGGCAATGATGAACTGGCCGTTCAGGCAAAGACGGCGGATCAGCTGAGGGAGCTGGTCAAGCTTCTGGCGGTGACCTCCTCCCAGATCGGAAGCAGGAGCCTTGCCCTGGTGGATGACTCCCCTGCCGGAAGAGGAAATGTGGAGGCGACCGCAGCCCAGGCCAAGGAGAAGGTTCTGGTGGAGGAGATCCGCCAGGGAACCAGGGACATTCTGGGTGAGGCAGTGGACCTTGATACGGTGGATTTTGACGAAGGATGGTAACAGGGGGATATTATTGATATGGGTATGAGAGAATTAAAAATCGGCGAGCGTATCCCCGTGGAACGGGGAGGAGAAGCCGTCGTATCCCGGGAATTAGGAAGAGGAGGACAGGGTATCGTCTATCAGGTCCGGTACCGTGGCCGGGAGTATGCCTTAAAGTGGTATTTTATCAGCAGGATCAGGGATCCTGAAGCCTTCCGGGGTAATCTGCGGAAGAATATAGAGGACGGAGCGCCAAACGACCAGTTTATCTGGCCTCTCTTTCTGACGGAAACCAAGGCCAACGGGGCTTTCGGATACCTGATGGAACTGGCTCCCCGGGGTTATGAGTCCTTCACGGATATCTATAACGGATATCGTTGGGAGAGACCGCGTGTCAAAGGGCAGCCTGCCAGAAAGATCACGGTCAGGTTTGCTTCCCTGGATGTCATGATCAAGGCAGCGATCAATATCGTCAAGGCCTTCCGTGCCCTTCATCTGTGCGGAAAGAGCTACCAGGACCTGAATGACGGTGGATTTTTTATTGACGTGAAGACCGGCCATGTCCTGGTCTGTGACTGTGACAATGTGGCTGCTGACGGAGAGAATTTCGGAATAGGCGGAATGCCCGGATTCATGGCTCCTGAGGTGGTAAAAGGGATCAGCAAGCCCAATGTGCTGACGGACCGGTATTCCCTGGCTGTTGTCCTTTTTAAACTCTTCTTCAGGGGAGATCCCCTGGAGGGAAGTAAGGTTCTGCGCTGTGTAGTGATGACTGAGGAGAACGATCTTATCCATTATGGAAAGGATCCGGTGTTTGTCTATGATCCGGACAATGCCTCAAACCGTCCGGTGAAAGGAGTTCACGATAACGTGATCCGGCTCTGGCAGATCTATCCGGACTATATCCGGGAAGCATTTACCATCTCTTTCACTTACGGGATCAAGGAACCCAACGCAAGGATCATTGAGAAGAACTGGATCCGGATGCTGATCCAGCTGAAGCTGGATATCGTGCATTGCAGCTGCGGCAGGGTTTCCTTCTCCAGTGCCTTTGCCCAGGAGGGGAAACATACCATGAGATGTGACCGTTGCGGTACCATGATCTATACCCTGGGGATAAACGGCTATGAGTTCCCCCTTATGCAGGGAGCCAGACTTTATCGGTGCCTGACGGAGAAAAATAATGATGATTTTGAGACAGTGACCGGAGAGGTCATTGAGAACCGCCTGAAAAAAGGGCTGTTCGGTATAAAGAACCTGACCCGCCAGACCTGGTCTGCCAGCTTTCCGGACGGCAGCGTCAAGGATGTGGGTCCCGGAAAAGGGGTGCCCATCTGGCAGGGACTGAAGATTGATTTTGCGGAATCCGTCCATGGAGAGATCCTGGCGGACTGACCCGCGGGAATTGAGTGTGATCGATATGAATAAGGAAATGATGGTGTCTCTCTCCGGAATCCGGGAGGAGATGTATCCTGTCATAGAGGAAGAGACGGGGAAAACAATTCACCGGCCAGCCTATTTCTCCGGTATGAAAGCCCTGCTGGAGGGGGCATATTCCATCGCCACTTTCTTTGAAAAGATGCATCTTCAGCAGAAGGTGTATATTGGGAATGATCCTGATGATTTCCGCTTTTCCCTGGATACGGGACAGATGGAATATGTGGGGGGAGAAGAAGGATTCAGGGAGCTGTCTGAGGACGGAGACCTGGTCCTGCTTGAAGAAAACCCTCTTTCCATCAATGAATTTGCTGCTCCGGAGCTGCTCCTGGCGGTTAAGGAGGAGGCTCCCCTGCATTTTAATGATGAGACGGACCGCTATTTTATCTCGGTTTTTCTCTTTGAGTATTTTTTTCATACCGGATCTCCCTTTGAGGGGAAAATGATGGTAAACCGCTGTTTCCTCTCCCCCATGGAGAAGGAAGTCTTCCGGGCTGAACAGGGAATCTTCTGCATGGATGCCGGTGATCACGGAAATCAGCCGGTGAAAGGGATTCAGGATAAACTGATCCGTTACTGGAAGGTTTATCCGGATATCCTTAAAAAAATGTTCATGCGGGCTTTCATGAACGGGGCAGAATCCCCCTTCCTCCGTCCCTCTGCTGTGGACTGGATGAAGGTGATCATCCATCTGATCATGGATTATAAGGAATGTTCCTGTAATTATCATGGGTTTTCCTTTAGCCTGAAGGAACAGGAGAACGGGACCAGGGTCTGTCCGGTATGCGGTAAGATCTATTATCCCCTGAGTAACGGAATGGATACCCTCTGGCTGTCGGAGGGGCAGAAGCTTTATGAGTGCCAGACAGGAAGGGTACCCTTTGACAAGGAGAATGTGACTGGAATCGTCGTGGAGAACCGTCAGAGAAAAGGTCTCTACGGCATCAAGAATCTGGGCACGGCAGAGTGGAGAGGCATGTTTCCGGACGGAACCGTCCGGGAGATCGGTCAGAACCAGGCCATGCCCATCTGGAATGGGATGAGATTACGTTTTGAACTGGGGGAGGACTGGTTTCTCCGGCTGCGTTATAAAGAGCCGGAAGAGACTGAGGAGATGCTGCCTCTTTCCGGAGAAACCTGCCCCGCTGACCAAGAAGAGAAAGGATAGAAGCCATGAGTAATTATGATACGATTGATCCCCTGGAGACCATGCCCCCTGCCAAAAAG
>CACZOS010000165.1 GCA_902782815.1 uncultured Lachnospiraceae bacterium
CAGCAACCCTTCCACCGGAATCAAGATTACCAAAAACGCTTCCTACCGCCATATCGTAGCCATCCGAAGAATTTTCTAAGATAAATTTTAGGTACCATCAGAAAGAATGATTCATAAACACAAAAAAACTGCCGGACCGGCAGTTTTTTTGTGTTTACAGGGATTGATCATCGGACTTAATTGAGGTTCGCGATCAGTTTCTTCTTCAGTTCCTCTTCCATCTGAGACATCTTTTCCTCAGCTTCCAGACGTCTCTGATGTCCTTCAGACTGGATCCGCATTACCTCGTCGATGGTCTGGATCAGACTCTCGTTGGTTTTGATCAGAGTCTCGATATCCACAATGCTTCTCTCACTTTCCTTTGCCGTCTCGATGGTGGCCATCTGCAGCTTCTCCGCATTCTTCTTCAGCAGATCATTGGTCAGGTCAGATACCTCTTTCTGAGCCTGAGCGGCCTCCTGGGCATGCTCAACACCCAGGGCAATGATCATCTGACTCTTCCAAAGAGGAATAGTATTTACCAGAGTAGACTGGATCTTTTCCGACATGGTAATATCGCTGGACTGAACCATACGGATCTGAGGAGCCATCTGGAGGGAGACCATACGGGTAACCTCCAGGTCATGGATCTTCTTCTCAAAGCGGTTGCACATAGCTTCCAGATCGGTAACCTCCTGGGCATCCTCCGGTCTTCCGGTACTCTCAGCCTTCTCGCGGGCTTTGGGAAGATCATTCTCCAGCACATCAGCCAGCTTTTTCTTTCCGGCAACGATATACATGGTCAGTTCCTTGAAATAAATCTTGTTCAGGTCATAGAGCTGATCCAGCATGGCACTATCCTTTAAAAGCTGGATCTGATGTTTTTCCAGGGACTTACTGATACTGTCGATATTGTTTTCGGCTTTATCATATTTTGCCCGAAGAGTCGCAGCCTTGTTGGCCTTTTTCTGGAAAAACCCCATGACTCCTTTCTTTTCCTCTTCATCAAAGCCCTTAAGCTCCACCACCACCTTGCTGAGCATATCGCCCACTTCGCCAAGGTCTTTGGCACGTACTTTCTCCAGGGTCCCCTCGGAAAAATCAGACATCTTTTTCTGGGTTCCCGCCCCATACTGCATTACGGAAGCAGAATCCCTGATGGAAATCTGTCTGGCAAAAGCATCAACCTGCTTCTTTTCCTCCTCGGTGAGATATTTCAGGTCCTCTTCATAATCGGTAAATTTCGCCTGTGCTTCTTTATCCGCTGCGGTCATCTGCATCTGGGGCGCAGTCTGAAAGACAGAAGAAAAATCTTCTCCCTGAGCGGACATCTCTGTTTTGACCTGCTCTTCAAAAGGATCCAGGGTAAGTGATGGGCCTTCCTTTAATAACTCGTCTACGTTCATGAACCTTCCTCCTGTGAAAATTTATGATTTCTGTGAATGATACTTTTCTGTATACTCCACTTTTTCTGTTATTAATCCTTATCGGTTATGGAGATCATCATTCCAGCCGTCCTGAGCCAACATGGCATTCATCACCTGGATATCCGATGAAATGTCCATGGAAACATTGCGGAACAATTCATCATACATATTGGTGAGGGCGGATATGATCGTGTCAAATGAATCCTCGATCTCCTGCTTGGTCTTTAAGATATTGTCTCCCTGAATGGGCTGCTCTTCCAGATCCTCGTAAGTAGTCAGCAGCTTGATCATACAAGGGAGATAATAACTGACCAGATGGCCGGTTCCGGAGATCATCTCCGGATGTTCCTCAATACACTCGTAAATCTGCCTAAGCAGCACTTCCACTTCATCCATATCCCGGAGCAGCTTGGGATTATCAATCTCCCCCTTCTTAACCTTGAGATCCTCAAAGAAAGCATTCATCTCTTCGCTGAAATAGATCCACTCTCTCTCTGCCTTGCTTCCTTCCTGCTTCTTTCTCTCAAGTTCTTTCTGCTCTTCCCTCTTTTTCAGTTCCTCCAGCTCTCTTTTGATCCTGGCCTGCTCCGCGTCATTATACTGTTTTCTGGCTTCGTCGGTGAAGAGCAGGCAGGTCTCTCTCTCATCCATGGTCATCTGGGGAACGATCCCCCTGTCCAATAGAAAATGAACATCCTTTTTGATCTGCTTGTCCTGGTATCCCGTCTTCTCCACCAGGTCATTGATCATAATATAGTCCTTACCCTGACATTCCTTCTGATAATTCGTAAATCGTTCTGCCCGGTTTTTAAGGAATGATCCATGGCCGAAAAGACCTCCCGACAGGGCGGTAAAGGGAAGGGATACACCCAGGATCCCGGCGGCAGCCGCGGAAACCGTTCCTCCCATCAGGGCGCCGATCAGGGAAGGAATACCGAAAACCAGAGACAGTCCGCCGAAAACAATCAGTCCCGAAATCCCCAGACCGGTTTCCACCGGTCCCAGAATCTTTCCGGGTATACCCTTGAACAGGGGAACAGGCCTTTTAACCCTTGTTTCCTTCTCGGCTGCTCTTTTGGCTCTTTCTTCCTGTCTTCTCCTCTCAGCTACCTTATATCTCTCATAGGGAGTCTCGTAATATTTACTGTATTTGATCTGTTCTTTGGAAGGAGTCATGATCAGGTCTCTGTATCCCTTCTCCGCCTCCCTGCGGATGTACTCCACAGACTCTCGTATACTGTTGCTCAGCCCCTCAAAATCCAGGTCATCCAGGGAATCCCCGATCTTATCCAGGAGCTCTTCCGCAGTATTTAAATTATCGTCTTTCATCGTATATCCCGTTCCTTTTTATCGAACTGTCAACTGCCACTTTCCTACTCTACTATCCTACCATATTAATCTGTTTATGAAAAGAAAAAAGAGTACAACAATCAGGGTGATCCCCGGTCCTTGTACTCTTCATTACATGCTATGGAAAGATTTCATCCCGATCAGAGGAAGATCCTCTGATCACTTTCTTGGGAAAGATCAGTCGGCAAGTACTTTTTCTACTACCGCTCTTACGATTTCTTCCAGTTTCTTAACATCGACTTCTTCATCAGCCGGTGCTGCGGGCTCCAGCGGGCAGCTGAGCGCTGCGGTCACGATAGACATATCGTAAACTTCTTCCATGGTACATCCACGGCTCAGGTCATTGATCGGTGCGTTCAGGCCCTGAAGGACAGGTCCTACTGCCTTATAGCCGCCCAGACGGGAAGCAATCTTATAGCCGATATTACCTGCGTTGATATCCGGGAAGATAAAGGTATTGGCCTGGCCGGCAACAGGAGATCCCGGACACTTAACCTGGGCTACATCCGGGGATACGGATGCATCAAACTGAATCTCACCTTCCACTGCCAGATCCGGAGCTGCCTCTTTGATCTTCTTGGTGGCATTGGCAACCTTTGTTACGGTGGGGCCTTTGCCGGAGCCTAAAGTGGAGTAGGACAGCATCGCAACCTTCGGGTCCATGCCGAAGATTTTGGCCGTATTGGCAGACTCGATGGCGATCTCAACAAGATCATCCTCTGAGGGATCAATATTGATGGCACAGTCACCCATGGCGATCTTCTCATCCCCGCGAACAAGAATGAAGACGGAGCTTACGATCTTGTTGCCCGGTTTGGTCTTGATCAGCTGCAATGCGGGGCGGACAGTATCTGCCGTGGAGTAGGTAGCTCCGCCTAAAAGACAGTCAGCCTTGCCCATCTTCACCAGCATGGTTCCGAAATAATTACTCTTGGAAAGAGCCGCGCGAACCTGCTCCTCGGTCATCTTGCCCTTACGCAGAGTGATCATCTCCTGAACCATGGGGTCGATCTCCCCGTAATTCATGGGATCGATGATCTCACAGAGGCCGATATCAAAACCGAACTCTTTTGCTGCAGCATTCACTTCATCTATACCGCCAAGAAGGATTACCTTTAAGATCCCCTCTTTGGTCAGCTTGGAAGCCGCCTCGAGAATCCTCTTATCAGATCCTTCGGTAAATACGATCGTTCTCTCGTTTTTCTTCAATGTGTTGATCATTCCGCTAAGCATAACAATAAGCTCCCCTTTCTTCTGCAGACTCTCATCGGATATCTCCCACTCTTTCAGAATGAAGACACTGGCATTTCTATGAATTCAGCTCAGAATCAAGCCACAATAATCTACTTATAATATAACCGTCAGGCCCTACAAATGCAATGTGGGATTCATGCAATATCTTGTCACATTTTACTGGATAATCATTAATGATTTGCACTTGAAGAACAAAAATGCCGTACTTCCTGTCCTCAGGGAGCTTTCTTCGCCTCAGTGGTGGCCTGGCCCGGAGCCTGAGTGGTCTGTTCGGTCTGACCCGGGGCCTGGGTAGTAGCCACCGGTGCCTTCTTCGTTCCTTTGGCCACCAGGGCATCCTTCTTACTGTAGGTGCATTTATCCTCCTCTTCTTTGGAGATCTGCTTACCGTTACTGTCAACGATAACCCGGTAAGTCTGTACCACATAGCCGTTATGTCCCGACTCGATCACCTTGGTCTTTCCCTCTTTCAGATCCTTGTCATCCTCATACTTGGTACTGTAAGGAATGGTCTTCAGGATATCCGCCACAAACTGGACCTCGTAATCATCCAGCTTGGCCCCCTTGATCTTGCAGGTCAAGGCACCGCTGTCATATTTCGCGACGATCTTCACCGGGTAGGTGGAATTATTCTTGAACCGCAGATCCGGCCCGTCCCAGGATACGGTGGCATCCATGCCAAGGCCGATATAAGCGGATTCGTAAGTATGGTTATGGTGCTCCGTCACCTCCAGATTGGCCAGGACCACCGCTTTATAGAGAGTGGAGGAAACCTGACAGACTCCTCCGCCCAGTTCCTGGACGGTCTTGCCGTCGGAATAGGCCGGTGCCTTCTGATATCCCCTGGCTGCCGTCCTCTCCCCTACAGATTCATTATAGGAAAAATCCTGTCCCGGCAGAAGGATGATCCCGTCAATTGTATCGGCTGCCCGTTTCACATTGGAAATGCGGGCATTGGTTCCGCTGACGTAGGTAGTACATTTACCGATGTCATTCTTGAAAAGATGTTTTTTCAGGTCTGCGGTATTGATGGCAGGAGTGTCCTTCACGATCTCGATGTGAACGATTTCTCCTTCCTTGGCTGCCGCTACAGTAGTCTTAGCCTGTTCTTTATCAAAATCGATCCCCTCCACGGACTGAACGATCTTATATTCCTTGTCCTTGACCTCAAGGGTCGCCTCCTGCTTCACCTTATGGATCTCCTGGTACACGGCTTCCATATCCACTGCTTCCACCGTTCCCTCGATCAGAGGAGCTTCTATGACTGTCTTGTAATCATCTTCTCCCACCGCTTTTGCAAGGGCTTTGTTCAGTTCCGGGATATTGACCGTGTAACCTGTCTTGCCCATGGTGAACTGAAGTTCATTATCCTTCAGTTCATAAGTAGTCTGCACAGTCGTATTCAGGGTGGACAGAGTGGAGCTCTCCAGTTCCTGGTCCAGCGCAGCCTGATTGGTGATCCTGGGGTAATAAGCCATCTTTTCTCCCATGGTATAGCCTTTGATCAGCTGGAAACCGCGGAAAAGAAAATGATCATGACCATATTTAAAAGCCTTTTTGGCCGCCTCGGCATCATTGAAGGAAAGGGAAGGATACATGGCAAGCTTATAGTCCTTGTCCAGTGCTTTCACGGTCAGGGCTGCCTGGGCATAATCCTTCTCAAAATCTTTCGTCAGGGCCAGACCGGCCTGTTTCTGGCTCATCCCGGAAAGATCCACTCCATTCATGGAAACCCCCTGAAGAACGGTATCCCCGGGGACCAGGGCACAGGAGATGACGTAGGCAACGCAAAGGATCAGGATGATGATACCGGTAACCTTTAGTTTCAGATTCCTGCTTTTCTTTTTCTTTTCTTTTATCTCTACTCTTCTTCCCATATGATCTCCTTCTTCCATCCGGTTTCACATACAATTAATGAGGTGTCAGCTTATCTGATCCGTCCTGCGGGCCTTCATCAGTATTGCCCCGTTGGCAGGAACAGTCAATTTAAGGATACTGTGATTTGTCCTGTAGATAAAGGGATCGAAATCGTATCCCTCCGCATAAGAGAAGGCCAGCCGTTCAAGTACTTCCTGCTCTGTCACACCTGCCTCCCATACATTTATGGAAACTTCTTCCGGCGAGAAACCGGCGTTAACTACTGCAATAATCTTCTCGTCATCGGTAAACCGTCCGTAGCTGATCACATTTTCAGTCCCCGTAAAAAGGATGAGTGATCCGTGCATCAGCGCTTTTTCTTCCTTATGGATCCGGATCAGCTCCTTGTGATAACGGATCAGATCCTTGTCTTCATGCCCCCACGGATAGGTGCGGCGGTTATCCGGATCCGTCCATCCGGTGACCCCTGCTTCATCCCCGTAGTAGAGGGTAGGCGCCCCCGGCCATGTCATCTGGATCAGAACTGCGGCACGCATGATTCCCGGGTTAAGATCCCTGTCTGCTGCCTCCGGTCCCACAGAACCGGTACGTCCAACCGTGAGATTGGTCCTGGTGAGGAAGCGGGAATGGTCATGGTTGGACAATTCATTCATGGCTGTCACAAGAGAAGGATACTGGAATCTGGACATGTGGTAGATCATGGCATCGCGGAATGCCTTTTCATCTCCCATAAGATCCGCCCTCTTCTCATCGCTGTGTTTCTCCAGACCGGTGAGAAACCAGGTGATGGGCTCCATAAAGGCACTGTAGTTCATCACCGTATCCCACTGGTCGCCCTGAAGCCAGTCACCGCAGTCTCCATAGTGTTCGGCATAGATTATCGCCTGGGGGTTGGCCTCTTTAACCACTTTTCGGAAATCTCTCCAGAACCGGTGATTCATCTCCGTGGACTGACCCAGATCGGCAGCCACATCCAGACGCCATCCGTCGCAATTATAAGGGGGAGACACCCATTTTTTCCCGATATCCAGAATATAGCGATAGAGTTTCTCCGATCCCTCATAATTCAGTTTGGGCAGGGTCTTATGGCCCCACCATCCGTCATACTCCTGATTATAAGGCCATCTGTCCTGGTGGTAAAAGGTAAAGAAAGACCGGTAAGGGCTGTCTTCTGCCACATAGGCTCCCTTTTCATACTCCTCTCTGTACTCGTAGATTCTTTCCGCATCCATCCATTTATTAAAAGAACCGCAATGATTGAACACTCCGTCAAGAATCACCTTCATTCCCCGCCGATGGATCTCCTCCACCAGTCTCACAAAAAAAGCGTTGCTGGCCTCCAGATTCTCAAGGTCAGTGACACGGGAAATATACTTTGTTGCATGGATATTGTCTGTAGCAGATTCGGGGAGAGCTTCACCCTGATCCGTCACGATCTTCCCGAAATGGGGATCAATATAATCATAATCCTGGATATCATATTTATGGTTGGAGGGAGACACAAAAAGAGGATTGAAATAGATAGCATCTATTCCAAGATCCTGAAGGTAATCCAGTTTATCCAGTACTCCCTGCAGGTCCCCTCCGTAAAACTCACGCACACCCATCTGGGCAGGATATTTGTTCCAGTCTTTTACCTGCTCCACCATCTTGTCAATATATATGTACTCCCGGTCCACCACATCATTTGACGGGTCACCGTTATAAAAGCGGTCCACAAAAATCTGATAAAAGACCGCTACCTTGGCCCAGTCCGGTGTGGAAAAACCGGCTGTCACGCAGAAATCAAAGAAGGGCTCATGAGTGGATACCGCTCCCTTTTTATTATAGTAGCAACGGGTTCCTGCAGATACAATTTCAAAGTAATAGATCAGTTTGTCCTCGGGCATGGTCCATTCAAATTCGTAATAGTCAAACAACTCATTTGAAGTGGCAGCCGTCATCTCATACTGATTCCGGTCAATGTTGATATATACATGATCCACATTATCCTTTGCCGTACGGAAACGGATGACTACCTTCTGACCGGCTTCCGGCTCCATGGGGGAGAAATAATTCTCGCTTCCGTCCGCATAAAGTGCGCCGAAATTAAGGATCGGCCGGGTATGGTAAATATGGAGTTCCAGTTTTTCCGTCTTGGATAATGATTTAAAAATATTGCCGGGGATTCTCATTCCCATCTTCTGTTCTCCTGTTCCCGGTTTAGTTCAGGATCCGCAAACGGACCCCGGGATAAACCGGTGTTAATATTTCTATAATCATATCTTTTCTCATTTTTAATGTCAATGAGATAACAGGTCCTTTTTCCGCTCTTTTTCATTTTATTTCAGCCACCAGCTGTTTATAAAGGTCCATTCTTCTGTCCTTTAAAAGAGGAAATGACTCTCTGAAGGGGCTGACTTTATCCGGTTCAAGGTCAGCCAGAACCAGTCCTTCCTCTTCACTGAGAGGAGATACCCGTTCACCGAAAAAATCATACACAGCAGAATGACCGTTGTGGATCAGCTTTCCGGCCTTCCCGGTTCGGTTGACCCCGATCACATAACAGGAATTCTCGATCGCCCTGGCTTTTAACAGAGTATCCCAGTGGGAAATGCGCTCCATGGGCCAGTTGGCGATGACCACGATCAGCTGAGTCTGACCGGATACCGCCTGAAAGATCTGGGGGAAACGGAGATCATAGCAGATGAAACCGCTGAGCGCCGTATCATGCCAGGAACAGACATAGACTTTATCTCCGCCGGTATAGTACCGGCCTTCCCTGCCGAAAGAGAAGGGGTGGATCTTGGCATATTCCATGATCTCTCTTCCCTCTTCATCCACCATTAGAAGATGATTTTCAAATTTATCTTTCTTACCGGGAGCGATCAGACCACAGATGATACTGATCCGGTAATCCCCGGCCATTTTTGAAAAGAAGTGTTTCTGTTCTTTGTAATAGTCAGCCAGGGAGGTATTCATGGAGAAGCCGGTCAGAGTCATCTCCGGAAAGATTACCAGGTCTGCCCCGGCAGAGACAGCATCCTTCAGTAAAGATTCCACCTTTTTCTTGTTTTCCTCAATATTTTCCCATACGATATCCATCTGTGCCAATCCCACACGGATCATGAAAGAACCCCCTTGCATTTCCGGATAAAAAGTGATAGTATCTAATTAAATATAAAGTAGTTTTAAAAACTACATAATGCAGTATCATAAAATTATTCATTAAGGAGGTAAATACCATGAACCATCATTTTAAAGACCCGGGAAGTGCTATAACACATATGATTGCCATGATTTTCGCCGCCCTCTGCGCGATCCCTCTGATCCATAAAGCCGCCTTTGTCTCCCCATCCGCCACTGTGTCCATGACTATATTCATCGTAAGCATGGTTCTGCTCTACGGTGCCAGCACTCTTTATCATTCCCTGGACATCTCCGGCAAGGTCAATAAATTGTTAAAGCGGCTGGATCACTCCATGATCTTTGTCCTGATCGCCGGATCCTATACACCGGTCTGTATGCTGGTCCTCCCCCACAGATTCGGTATACCCATGCTGATCTATATCTGGGCCCTGGCCCTTGTGGGAATTCTGATCAAGATCTTTTTTATCTTCTGCCCTAAATGGGTAAGTTCCCTGATCTACATCTTCATGGGCTGGACCTGCCTCTTTGCATTTCCCGTCATCATCAGTAATCTTTCCCATGCCGCTTTTATCTGGCTTCTGATGGGAGGAATCATCTATACCGTCGGCGGAGTGATCTATGCACTGGATATTCCGATCTTCCGGCGTCTTCCGGAATCCTTCGGAAGACATGAGATCTTCCACCTTTTTGTCATGGGAGGCAGTCTCTGTCATTTTATCTGTATGTATGCATACCTTCTGTAAATCAAACCCTGTTTTCTCTGCTCAGGATTTAGTTTAAGAGCCGGTCCTGTTTTCTGATCAGTTCCAGCTTCTCAGACCGGGAAAGCTGCTTAATGGCATACTCTCTTCGCAGGGCTTCCTGTTTCGTCTCAAAGGTCTCGTAGTAGACCAGAGTCACAGGAGTCCTGTTTTTTGTATATTTGGCTCCCCTTTTTTCATTGTGGGCTCTCAGCCGCTTTTTGAGGTCTGTTGTCCAGCCGGTATATAAGGTTCCGTCACCGCATTGTAAAATATAGGTATAATTAACCATTCCGGCTCTCCCTCTCCTTTATGCCCCTCATTACGATTATACGATCTGTGATAATTCCGTGAAAAAATACAACATACCTTATTATTTTATCGCTTTCTCCCTCTTTTTTCAACATCAGGCCTTAAGAATGTCACTCAGTCCGCGGCCCTGCCTGAAGCCGGATTATCCCATCCGGTACAGATAGGAATAAATACATTAATTCTGCATTTTTTTACTCATTTTTTTTATTGTAAGACAAAAGAATCCATATCATTTCATAAGTCATGCATTTACTTTTTCCAAGAATCCTTATATAATATTCCCAAAATGGTTGACTATGTATTACTATGCCTTTTATAGGGATCTGAAAAAAATCTGCTGATAGGGATGTGTCCTGATCATGGAGTCTTAACGCAGGATCTGTCCCGGCAGTAAGGAGTTTCTTATGGCTAAAGATATGATTAATAACGGTGTAAACGCTGAGAATGATAAGTCTCGTATGATACAGGAGTATGTGCCCGGTAAGCAGATTACTCTGGCTCATATGGTTACCCGCCCAAAGGCTTCCGTATACAAGAAGCTGGGTCTGCCGGATGACTACCATGACGCCATCGGCATCATGACCATCACTCCTTCCGAAGCGACCATCATTGCAGCGGACATCTGTACCAAGGCCGCGTCGATCAAACTCGGGTTCGTGGACCGTTTCTCCGGTTCCGTGATCATCGTGGGATCCACCGCCAACGTGGAATCCGCCTTGAACAGCGTACTTTCAACCTTCTACAACAAATTAGGTTTTGATACGGTAAATATTACCAAAACTTGATCTGTTCAGGGGTTTATTCGATGCGCGTAATGTTAATCGGTCCATCCGCTTCAGGCAAGACCACGCTTATCCAGAGGCTGATCGACAAAGAAATCAAATACGATAAGACACAGGCAGTAGAATATGTGGGTGATTTTATCGATACCCCCGGAGAATATATGCAGCAGAGGGGCTATTGGGGATCACTTACCATCACTTCCCACGATGCCGATGTCATCGGTCTTGTTCAGGATTCCACCAGTGATGACTGCTGGTTTTCCGGCGGCCTTACTTCAAAATTTGAAAAACCCGTGGTGGGAATCCTCACCAAGATAGACAGCCCTGAATGTAAGATCAGCCAGGGCCGCCGATATCTGGAACTGGCCGGATGTCGGGATATTTTTCCCGTCAGTTCTTTTACCAATGAAGGTATTGATGACCTGGTGAAAGGACTTCACCGGATTTTGTTCCGTTTTAAAGAAGATTATAAAGTCCGTTTTTCCGATGATTATTTCGACTGATCTTTATACAATTAATCTGATCACCTCATAGCACTTCCTGTAAAAAGGAAGTGCTATACATATATTATCCTTCTTTCCGGGAGGTGAGATCCTATGGATATAACAAAAGAGAATATTGTTTCCTATGTCAGATCCAGACTGGATTTCTTCCTGACGGAGGGAGAGATCAGGGTTTCTGCCATAGGAGAAGGCAAGATTGAGGAAGACGGTGACGGCTTCATCAATTATGTCTACCGTGTATCCGACGGCCTGCATCACCTGATCGTAAAGCAGTCACGGGTTAAAAGCCGTTCCAGAGGCTCCTATGACCTGGATGTCAACCGTTATAAACTTGAATATGAATCCATGAAGATTCGTCACGCCATTGTTCCGGAATTCATTCCGGAGATATATGATTGTGATGAAGAAAACCGGACCTTTATTATGGAAGATGTTTCCCGGCTTCAGATCTCCCGCTTCCAGCTGATCAAAGGAAGGACTTTCCCGAAACTGGCAGACCATATAGCCAGGTACATGGCAGCCACGGAGTTTTATACTTCAGAATACTATCTTCCAACTAAGGATTACCGTGATCTGGCTGTTCATTTTATGAATTCCAAAATGAGACAGATCATGGATACGGCCATGTTCCTCAACAAGGTTGTGGAGGAGGATACTGTCGGAAGACCTATGGATCCGGATTTTATCTCCTTTGCCAGGACAGTCTGCGCAGATCCGGCGGTACTGGTATCCCGGCAGAAACTCCGTCATCTTTTCATGACAAAAGGAGAATGTCTCATCCATTGTGATCTTCATACCTCCAATATTTTTGCCGGCCCGGAAGAAACTAAAGTCATAGATATGGAATATACCTTTTGCGGTCCGTTTTCCTATGATCTGGGTTACTTTACCGCCAATTTTATTGCCCAGTACGCGGCAGCCACTTTCCGCCCCTTTGATTCAGAGGAGGACCGTAAACAGTTTAAAGCCTACTGCATTTCAGTCATCCGTGATACTTATCTGAAATTCTGTGATTATTTCATCGGATATTGGCGGGAAGATGCCAAGAATGTATATAGAAATATCCCCGGACTGGAAGAAGATTTCCGCATAACCACACTTCGGGAATTCATCGGATTTGCCGCCTCAGCCATGCTGGGACGAATCTGCAGCACCATAGCTTATGTGGATTATGATTCCATTGAGGACTATGTTCAGAGACATAATGCCAAATGTCTCTCCATTATCATCGATAAG
>CACZOS010000166.1 GCA_902782815.1 uncultured Lachnospiraceae bacterium
CGGTGTGGACCCGTCACGGTACTTCATAAGGATGTCCGCCGCCCTGTTCAGGTAATCAGCCCTTTTAATACTCCTGGGATTATAAAAACAGGCAATAAAGTCACCCTGGCCTGCGCAGTCTACCCTCTTCATGATCAGATCCAGAGGAGTCATGAGGTCACTTAAGCTGATGATGGTAAAATCATGCATAAGAGGGGCTCCCAGGACAGCTGCCGCAGCGCTGGCCGCCGTGATCCCGGAGACCGTCTCGATCTCCACGGAGGAGTTCATCTCATCCTTTATCTCAAGGAGGATACCTGCCATGCCGTAGATCCCGCTGTCCCCGGAGCTGATCATGGCCACGTCCTTGCCGGACTCCGCCAGTTTGATCGCCATACGGCAGCGGTCCATCTCCTTTTTCATGGGAGAGGAAACATACTCCTTATCCGGGAAATAGGGTTTGATGATATCCACGTAAGTGGTGTAGCCTGTGATCACATCCACTTTGTTGATCACATCTATGCATTTCTGTGTCATATATTCATAGCCGCCCGGCCCGAAGCCGACCGCATATAATTTGCCCATTTGTTATCTCCTTCTTTGTCAGTGGTCTAAACATTTGAAAAATACTTCGATATCCTCCGGAGAATTATTCTCCCTCACCCAGTAAAACAGATGATCAAAGGCCTTCTCCACCCCTTTATGCTCTGTAACTTTCATGAAGTTCTCTTTGACGTTCTTCATGACCAGCAGGGATTTCTGGAAAACCATCCACTGCCTGAACTGCAGGATATAATCATCCAGGATCAGAGTGGCGGATTCTGCCTCATGGATCTTCCTCCGGTTGTTCTCCTCGGCGATCCGGGTAAAATCATCTATATTATAATAGGTACAGTTGTCCAGATTGCCCACCCTGGGATCGATGTCCATGGGAACTGCAAGGTCCACAAATACCCTCTTTCTGGCCGGGTCCATACATTTGATCATCCGGTTGTAGGTCAGGGTATAATGGGGGCTGGAAGTGGCACTGACCAGCACATCCATCTGATCCAGGTAATCATAACGGTTCTCGTAACTGATGTCCGTGAAATTGTCAAAACCATGTTTGAGGGATACCTTGTTGTTCCTGGTGGTGACATAGGCTTCCGCGTCATATCCGGACAGAAGGTTCATAAGGACGATCCCTCCGATCTTTCCTGTGGCTCCGATGACCATGACCTTTTTGTCCTTAAGAGTCCCCAGGGTATCCTCCGCCACCTTAAGAGCCAGTGTAGCTGTGGAGACGGAAGTTTTCGACAGGTCTGTATCTGTTTTGACTTTTTTGGCGGCAGTGACCGCCATCCGGAAAAAGGTGTTGAGGAAGACCCCCGTACAGCCCGCCTCCCGGGCATTTTTATGGGCAGTCTTCACCTGCCCCAGGATCTGGTCTTCCCCGATTACCATGGAATCCAGTCCGGCCGCCACATAAAAGAGATGGCGGACAGCTTTATCACCATGAAAGAAGAGGATGTATTCCCCGATATCCTCCAGTTGGTCTGCCCCTGCGGTACCCAGGAAGACTTCCTGCATCAGGGAGTAGACGTAACCGGTCTTCTCGGAATCCGCGTAAACGTACATCTCTGTCCGGTTGCAGGTGGAGAGGACCACACACTCCGTGATCTCAAGATAACTTGTCATCTTCCGCATCATGTCATCCTGCTGCTGTTGGGTGAATGCAAACATCTCCCTGACAGACAAAGGCGCATTCTTATGACTGATGCCAATAATCTGTATACCCATGTTTTATTCCTTCATTTCCGATTTCTCGTTGTTTGATTGTCTTTTCTACTCTTTGGCAGTTCTGAATTCATGGGAAAATGTCTTGTCGTAGAGTCTGGAGAGTTCATACTCATCTCCCAGGAAATCTCCCACCACCGTCAGGGCGGTTTTGGTGATCCCCGACTCCTTCACTTTCTGTGCTATGTTGGTCAGGTTGCCGATGACGATCTTCTGGTCTTCCCAGGAAGCTTTGTATACCACTGCCACGGGAGTATCTTCCCTGTACTCTTTCTTCAGGGTTTCCGCCAGCTCCTCGATCATACCCACGGAGAGGAAAATGATCATGGTGGAATTATGTCTGGCCAGATCCTGCAGTTTCTCCTTGGGCGGCATAGGCGTCCTGCCCTCCATCCTGGTGAGGATGACCGTCTGGGATACCCCGGGAAGTGTGTACTCTTTCTGAAGGGCTGCTGCCGTCGCCAGGAAGGAGCTTACCCCCGGAATCACTTCATGCTCGATACCCAGACGGTCCAGCTCATCCATCTGCTCCCTGTGGGCCCCGAAGATGGCGGGATCACCGGTGTGAACACGACAGGTATCCAATCCCTTCTCCTCGGCGTCCTTCATCACTTCGATCACTTCCTCCAGGGTCATGGAGGCGCTGTTATAGATTTTCGCCCCTTCTTTGGCTCCGGAAAGCACTTCCTTATTTACCAGAGAGCCGGCGTAGATGATCACATCTGCATTGTCAATGAGTCTCTTCCCCTTCAGGGTCAATAATTCAGGGTCTCCGGGACCCGCTCCGATAAAATGTACCATATCCTTATCCTTTCTTTATCTCTGCATAATCCGATCAATGCTCTGTATATTCTACAGTCGTCTCTGCATCCTTTCATGGAAAAACCACAAGCTGTCTTCCCGTCAGGCAAGCAGGACGTCTATTGTTCTTGCGATGTCTTCGTCGCTGTGGGCAGCGGATACAAACATAGCCTCAAACTGAGAAGGTGCCACATAAATCCCCTGTTCCAGGAGCTCTCCGAAATAATCCGCATAAGCTTTGGTATCCGAAGACAGAGCACCGGCATAATCCTTAACCTTCTCCCCGGTGAAATAAGCACAGAGGAGAGAGCCGACCTGATTTACATGAAGAGGAATCTGCCTCTTTTCTGCCCTAAGGCGGTAGGCATCGGCCAGCTTCCGGGCATTTTCCTCGATCTGCCCGTAAATCTCCGGATGATCCTGCAGGATCTCCAGGGTCTTGATGCCGGCGGTAGTGGCAATGGGATTGCCCGAAAGAGTACCTGCCTGATATACTTTTCCGGTGGGGGCCACATTTTTCATGATCTCACGGCTTCCGCCGTAAACTGCCATGGGCATGCCTCCCCCTACGATCTTTCCGAAGGTGGTCAGGTCGGGTTTGATCTTGTACCAGGCCTGGGCACCGCCGATACC
>CACZOS010000167.1 GCA_902782815.1 uncultured Lachnospiraceae bacterium
GCCTCCGGCTGATAGTAATCGTAGTAGGACACAAAATACTCCACCGCGTTTTCCGGAAAAAACTCCTTCATCTCACTGTAGAGCTGCGCAGCCAGTGTCTTGTTGTGGGCCAGGATCAGCGTCGGCTTATTGAGACGGGCGATCACGTTAGCCATGGTAAATGTTTTTCCGGATCCGGTGACACCCAGCAGGGTCTCAAACTGGTTTCCCTCCAGGAATCCTTCCGCCAGAGCATCAATAGCCTGGGGCTGATCTCCCGTGGGAGCAAAGGGGGAATGTAATTTGAATACTTTCTCTTCCTGCATGAGTGCCGTCTCCTTCTTACTTTAAATAATCTGTAGGTCGTTGATGGTCATTGTAGCATGAATAAGGGCAAATGTCCATATTATTTGCAAACATATGTTTGTTTTTCCGTGCAGAGGAAAGCCGGATCCTGTCTCCTCTTTTCCTGACAAAATCCTGTGGGACAAAAGGACCGGCCCGGCATATCTTTTTGCAAAAATCATTCTCCCCTTTATCGGGGATTCTTTCAGCTTCTTCCGAACTCCGAGAGGATCAGACCCTCGTTCCGGTCCAGGGTCATCCCCACAGACCAGCTGTTGATGAAAAGAAGGAGGGGTCTTCCCTTGAGATCTTTGATCTTTTTCATATCGGAGGTACCGCTGATCTTATCCAGATCGATATCTTCATTTTCAATCCAGCGGATATGTTCATAGGGGAGACTTTCCAGAATGATTTCCACGTTATATTCATTTTCCAGCCGGTATTTCAGCACGTCAAACTGCAGTACCCCCACCACGCCGACGATGATCTCCTCCATACCGGTATTAAACTCCTGAAAGATCTGGATGGCACCTTCCTGGGCGATCTGGTTGACCCCTTTCAGGAACTGTTTTCTTTTCATGGTGTTCACCTGACGGACCCGGGCGAAATGCTCGGGCGCGAAGGTGGGAATCCCCTCGTAGGAGAACTTCTCCTCTGAGGTGGACAAGGTATCCCCGATGGAGAAGATCCCGGGATCAAAGATACCGATAATATCTCCGGCATAGGCCTTGTCGATCATCCTGCGGTCGCTGGCCATCATCTGCTGGGGCTGGGACAATCTGACTTTTTTTCCGCCCTGGATATGCCAGGCATCCATGCCCGCATCGAATTCTCCGGTACAGATCCGCATAAAGGCGATCCGGTCACGGTGGGCCTTGTTCATGTTCGCCTGGATCTTAAAAACGAAGGCGGAAAAGTCTTTTTCTTTCATAGGATCCACCACACCCATATCCGAATTTCTGGGAAGCGGGGTGCTGGTCATCATAAGAAAGTGGTTAAGGAAGGTATCCACGCCGAAATTCATGAGGGCGGATCCGAAGAATACGGGAGACAGCTGCCCACGGTCCACAAGGTCCTGATCAAATTCCGCGCTGGCGCCGTCCAGAAGTTCAATTTCTTCCTCAAGCTGTTCAAACTGGTCCTCATCCACATGGCTTCCCAGACCGGGATCATCGATGGCGATCTTCTCCACCTCTCCCATGCGGGTTCCCTTCATGGTGCCGGAGAAAAGCTCGATCTCCCTGTGCTCCCGGTCATATACTCCGCAGAAACGTTTCCCTGAGCCGATGGGCCAGTTTACGGGGCAGGTGGGGATGCCAAGCTCTTTTTCGATCTGATCAAGCAGCTCAAAGGAATCCAGGGCCTCCCGGTCCATCTTATTGATGAAGGTAAATACCGGAATGTGCCGCATTGCGCAGACCTTGAAAAGCTTCCTGGTCTGTGCCTCCACCCCCTTGGATGCATCGATCACCATGACCGCGGAATCCGCCGCCATGAGTGTCCGGTAGGTATCTTCGGAGAAGTCCTGGTGGCCGGGTGTATCCAGTATGTTGATGCATCGGCCGCCATATTCAAACTGCAGTACGGAGGAGGTCACGGAGATTCCTCTCTCCTTCTCGATATCCATCCAGTCGGACACGGCATGTCTGGCCGTGGCCTTTCCTTTGACGGAACCCGCCTGATTGATCACCCCTCCGTAGAGAAGGAACTTCTCCGTCAGAGTGGTCTTCCCTGCGTCGGGATGGGAAATGATGGCGAATGTCCGCCGTTTTTTTATCTCTTCCATCATATTTGCCATGGTATTTATCCTCTCATTCCTGTGAACCGGCTTCCTTTACCGGGAGCCGTCTTGACACACACGGGTCCATTATACGTCAGGACCTCCTCAAAAATCAATAGGGAAGTTATACAAGAAAAGGATCGGATGCACAGTTAACAGCCCTATTCGGGAATATCTTGTTTTCATCATTCCGGAAAGAACAATGATTTCCCCTTACTCCCTGGATATTTATCCCCGGAAAAAATTGACGGACTTGTTCAAAATGGAGTATTATATATGTAGGTTACTATGTGATTTTTCGGAAGGAAAACCGGGAGCATCAGGATGATCTTACTGACTAAGGATAACATAACCGAATATCTTAAAGGTCATATGCCTTACCTGGATTACTCCAAACCGCTCACCATCTCCGAGATCGGGGAAGGAAGCATCGAGGAGGACGGTGACGGATACATTAATTATGTATTCCGTGTCAGCGACGGCAATTATAAGCTGATCGTGAAGCAGTCCAGACAGCAGGGAAGGATTGTCCGTTTCATCGAGCTGCCCTTAAACCGCGGCGAGCTGGAATATGAATCCATGAAGATGAGGAGTGCCATTGTACCCCAGTACATCCCCAGGCTGTATTTCTGTGACAAGGCCAATCATGTCTTTGTCACTGAGGATGTCTCCCATCTCAGCATCATGCGTTTTGCCCTCAACAAGAATATCATTTTCCCCAAGTTTGCCAGACAGGCTGCGGAATATCTTGCCAAGACGCATTTCTATACTTCCGAATACTATCTGGACACCAAGACCTTCCGTGACCTGACCATTCATTTCATGAATCACGGGATGAGGGATATCTTCGACAGCCACGGCTTTATGTTCAAGGAATTCCCTGCCCAGAGCATCGGAGGAGATCTTGATCCCCGCTATATCGAGTATGTGGAGAACCTTTCCCTGGATCCCAGAGTGATCATGGAGCGGAAGCGGCTGCGTCACGCCTATATCTCCAAAGCAGAAGTATTTATCCACGGTGATTTCCATACCTCCAATACCTTTATCGATCAGGATGAGATGAAGGTCATCGATATGGAGTATACTTTCGCCGGTCCCCAGTCCTATGACATAGGCTATATGGAAGGCCAGCTTCTGGGACAGTATATCAGTGCCAATTTCCGTGATTTCCCGTCGGAGGATGCGCGGAGAGAGTTTAAAACCTACATCATGTCCTGTATCAAGAATCTCTATGTTTTCTATCTGGATGAATTCTTTGCCTGCTGGGATGAGGATGCCAAGGACTTCTACCGGGATGATACCCTGCTCAAGGAGAGCATGAAACGCGACCTTCTTCAGGAGATGGCCGGATTCTGTGCCAACACCAATATTTCCCGCACGGCCGGAGATATCGGATTCCCCGAGTACGATATGCTGAATGACCATATAAAGGAGAGTCATGCTATCTGTCTGTCCGTCCTGATCGATGCCCAGGTTCTTCAGAACAGGCATGAATATAAGAATATTTATGATTTTATGCATGATATCATGGAGATTGAGAGAGTATACATGAGTAATCTCTCATGATGTCGTCTCCGTTTTCCTTCGTGATCATTTCATATGAATACCTCTTGGGCTGCCGCCTTGATCGATCTGTTCCGATCAGACGGCAGCTTCCTTTTTTCTTAATGAAATAGATGACCATTTCCGGCAAATGTGCTATAATGGGAATGTTTTATAAATGAGAAATCATGATAAAGAGGAGATTTGTATGAAAATCGGTTTTAGCAATGAGAGATATCTTAAGATGCAGTCTGAACATATCCGTGAGCGTATTGCTGCCTTTGACAACAAGCTGTATCTGGAATTCGGAGGAAAGCTTTTCGATGATTACCATGCGTCAAGGGTTCTTCCAGGCTTCCAGCCTGATTCCAAACTGCAGATGCTCCTGAATCTTAAAGACCAGGCGGAGATCGTTATCGTCATCAGTGCCGAGGACATCGAGAACAATAAGGTCCGGGGAGACCACGGAATCACCTACGATATGGATGTACTCCGGCTCATTGACGTCTTCAGCGGATTCGGTCTTTATGTGGGAAGCGTATGTATCACCAAATATGCTAAACAGCCTTCGGCGGAACAGTTCGCCAAGAGGCTTTCCGATCTGGGGATCAAATCCTATCTCCATTACAGCATTCCCGGATATCCTTCCGAGGTATCACGGATCGTCAGTGATGAGGGTTACGGAAGGAATGAATATATAAAGACGGAACGTCCCCTGGTGGTGGTCACCGCTCCGGGTCCCGGCAGCGGAAAGATGGCAACCTGCCTCTCCCAGCTCTATCATGAGTATAAACGCGGAGTCAAGGCAGGATATGCCAAGTTTGAGACCTTCCCCATCTGGAATCTTCCCCTGAAGCATCCGGTAAACCTTGCTTACGAAGCTGCCACGGCAGACCTTAATGACGTAAATATGATCGATCCCTTCCACCTGGAGTCCTACGGGGTCACCACCGTCAACTATAACCGGGATATCGAAGTCTTTCCCGTGGTCAGTGCCATGTTTGAGCTGATCACCGGAACCAGCCCCTACAAATCCCCCACGGATATGGGAGTGAATATGGCCGGCAACTGTATCATTGACGATGAGATCTGCTGCCAGGCTTCCCGGCAGGAGATCATCCGCCGTTACAACAAATGTCTCTGTGACATCAAGCGTTACGGGGAATCCAGGGATAACAAATCAAAACTGGAGATCCTGATGAAACAGGCAGGAGTCACCTCAAATGACCGGATGGTGATCGGGGCTGCCCTCAAGAAAGAGAAAGAAACCGGACATCCTGCCGCAGCCATCGAGCTCCCTGACGGAACCATCGTCACCGGAAAGACCAGCGACCTGCTGGGCTGTTCAGCCGCTGCACTGATGAACGCGTTAAAGACCCTGGCCAACATCCAGGATGAAGTAAAACTGATCTCCCCGACAGCCATTGAACCGATCCAGAATCTGAAAACAAAATACCTGGGGAGTAAGAATCCACGTCTTCACACAGATGAGATCCTGATCGCTCTCTCCTCTTCCGCCGCCACTAATCCCCTGGCTGAGCTGGCCCTGGCCCAGCTTCCCAATCTAAGCGGATGCGAGGCACACACCACTGTCCTCCTGTCCTCTGTGGATGAGCAGGTCTTCAAGCGGCTGGGAGTGAACCTGACCAGCGAACCCCGTTATGAGGTGGACGGTTACTATCATAAACATTAATTCAAGATTGACAAGATAAAAGACTGTCATTGGTATGCCATGCAGCTGTTTTTCAGCTGAATCACATACCAATGGCAGTCCTTTTTTCATCTTTTCTTGACCAGGCGGAAATGTATGTAATCCGTCAGAGAAAAACATACTCAGAAAGCCGCCGCATGGCTTCTTCCAACATGGAATAAGGAAGGGCAAGGTTCATCCGTATATGGAAGGGGCCCTTGAATGCAACCCCGTCCTGCCAGCCGACACCCACATCCCATCCGGCCTGAAGAAGGTCACGGACAGTCTTATTGTACTTTTTACACCATTTCTCCGCATCCAGAAATAGCATATATGTGGCTTCAGGCCTGGTCACTTCGATCTCCTGAAAATGATCCCTGATGTAACCGCAGGCGTAATTCACATTATCGGACAGTACTTCCAGGAGCCGGGCCAGCCACTCTTCTCCCCCGGGACTGTAGGCACCGATCAGTGCATACATGGACAGAACATTCATCCCGTTGTAATGGGTCCGGTCAGCGTGTCTCCTGATCCGGTCTCTCATTTCCTCATTAAAAATGATATGATAGCTTCCCACCAGTCCGGCCAGGTTAAAGGTCTTGCTGGGAGCATAAAAAGAAGCGGTATTCTCTCTGGCATAGTCACTGACCATGGCAAAGGGTATATGACGGTTTCCGTTAAGAAGAAGATCTGACCAGATCTCGTCGCTGATGACCCTGACCCGGTTTAGCTCGAAGATCCCGGCTGCCTTTTGAAGTTCTTCTCTCTCCCAGGCACGGCCCGAAGGATTATGGGGAGAGCAGAAAACAGCCAGCCTGATCTTATAAGTCCGGATCTTCTCCTCCATATCCTGATAATCCATCCGGTATATTCCCTGTTCATCTTTGACCAGAGGACTGTAAACGATGTGATATCCGTTACTCTCCAGGGAACCGATAAAGCCGATATAGGTGGGACTGTGCACCAGGATATGATCTCCCGGTTCGGCATAAGATCTCACCGCAGAGACCACTCCTCCAAGGACCCCGTTCTCATAACCGATATGTTCTTTTTTCAGTCCCTCCATCCCGTTGCGGGTTTCCTGCCAGCGAATGATGGCATCAAAGTACTCCTGTCTCGGGGAAAAATAACCGAATAAGGGGTGTCTTACTCTCTCTGTGATAGCCTCGGTGATGGATGGCGCTGTTGCAAAATTCATATCCGCAACCCACATGGGGAGAAAAACAAACCCGTCCCGGGGTCTGGAGGGAGCGATTTCCCAGCGTCCCAGGGCATCCACGGCCGCAGCGTCCTTTCCGTATCTGTCGATGATGGAAGTAAAATCAAAGTTCATAGGAACCCCCCTTAAAAATCCAGTTCATTTACCGAAGGATAACCATAGGCCCCCTCGGCTGACCGTATTGCCCGGATGACAGCTTCACTCATGACCTGTGCTGCCAGTGTCCCCACCAGATCCTGATCCCCTTTAAGCTGTCCCACGGAAACAGCATAGATACTGTCCCCGTCAGCGCTGGTGTGTACCGGACGAATGGACCGGGCATAGCCGTCCTGAGCCATTCCGGCGATTTTACAGAGCTGGGACTTGTTGAAAGATGCGTTGGTGATCACCACACCGAGGGTGGTATTCTCCATATACAGGTTTTCCACCGCATCAGCCTTGTTATAGAGAACATCCTCGGTACAGGAGAAGGATCTCCTGTCAGCGGAGAGCAGGCCGGCAATCTTCTGCCCTGTTTTCCATTCATAAATATCACCCAGTGCATTTACCGCCACGACAGCTCCCACTTTAAGGGAGCCGATCTGTACCGCATAGCTTCCGATCCCGGATTTCATGCAGGTTTCCATGCCGTTTATCTTCCCAACGGTGGCACCGCATCCCGCACCGTAATTGCCATCCTTGTAATTTGGGGCTTCCATGGCTGTCTTTGCCGCTTCATATCCCATCTTTTTATCCGGTCTGGCCTTCATATCCGCCACAGTCAGGTCAAAGAGATCAGCCTGGCAGACCAGGGGAACTTTGGTGACTCCCACGTCATACCCTATCCCTTTCTCTTCCAGAAAAGCCATGACTCCTCCCCCGGCATCCAGACCAAAGGCCGATCCGCCGGACAGGACTATGGCATGGATGGTCTGAGCGGCGGCAAGGGGTTTCAGAAGCTCAGACTCCCTGGAGGCCGGACCTCCGCCCCGGACATCAAGGCCTGCAGCCATCCCTTCCTCGGATATAAAAACCGTGCAGCCCGTTCCGCCGGCCGCATCCTCGGTCTGACCGATTTTTATGTTTTCTATCTCCTGTATGGATATCTCTTTCAATTTCATATACGAATCCTTCTCTATTATTATGCTCACAGGACTGTTTCCATAATGATTATACAGCAAAAAGGCGCCGCAGAAAACTGCGGCGCCAAAAAGATCTGGCTTTTCAGACAAATTTGCAGGCGGGGAAGTAATTACTCCTCGATATCTGCATACATGAAATACCAGTAACCGTATGCGGAATGCCACATACCTTTGATCTTCGGGCTCTGCAGCCAGAAGTCATTGTAGTATGCCACAGGAATACATCCTGCTTCTTCCATAAGGATATCTTCTGCCTTATGAAGGGCTGCGGAACGCTCTGTAGGATCTACGGTCTTTCTGGATTCTTCCATAGCTTTGTCATATTCAGCATTGTTGAATTTACCGTCATTGTTTCCGTTGGTGGAGTAAAGAAGGTCAAGCATGTTGGACGGATCACTGTAGTCGCCTACCCATCCGTTACGGGCTGCATCATACTCACCATTACGACGCATAGGAGTGAAGGATGCCCATTCTACAACGTTTACATCCATCTCAACACCCAGCTGTCCCCATGCCTGCTGCAGGTATTCGGCAACAGCATTATGGTAACCGGAGTCATTTGTGGTATAAGTGATCTTCGGGAAGCCTTTTCCATCGGGATATCCGGCTTCTGCCATAAGTTTCTTGGCTTCCTCAAGGTTTGCCTCATACTTATCGTTGTCGATGTAGGGTTTTCCGCCATTGGAGTTTTCAATGAACTGACTGCCGTCTGTATCGATCCAGCCCGGGCCCATGAAGTTTCCGGCTGCACTGTATGTACCCTGCATGATGGTGCCGGCTACATAGTTACGGTCGATGGCCAGACTGAAAGCCTTGCGGACTTTGGCATCCTTGAATTCTTCCTTATTACAGTTCAGGTTGATGTAATATGTTCCGATGATCGGATCTACATAGAAATCATCTGCTCCGGTAAGGCTGGGGATCTCCTCTGTGGGAACATCCTTGATGAAGGATACTTCACCTGTCTGATATGCGCTGTAAGCAGCGTTGGAATCCTCGATCAGGGCGAAGGTCAGTTTGTCAAGCTTGATGGCGTCTGCATTCCAGTAGTAGGGGTTCTTGCTGAATGTGATGTGAGAACCCTGCTCCCATTCTGTCATGTAGAAGGGACCGTTGGAAACATATGTTTCCGGAGCTGTTGCCCATGCGTCGCCGTTAGCTTCGATGGTGGCCTTCTGTACCGGGCTTAAGGTAGCGAATGCAGCAAGGCTGCCGAAGAAGGTACAGGGGGCTTTCATCTCAACGACTACCGTATTTGCATCAGGGGCAGTAACGGCAAGAGCGTCAAGATTTCCTTCGATGGCTTCATCGTAACCCTTAACCATACTGAGAACAGTCTCAGCATAAGGTGCAGCTACAGCGGGGTCACAGACACGTTTCCAACTGTAAACGAAATCCTCGGCGGTAAGATCGGTTCCGTCCGACCATTTAAGACCATCTCTTAAATGGAATGTCCAGGTGAGACCATCCTCGGATGTCTCCCAAGTTTTGGCACAGCCTTCCTGAAGTGTTCCGTCCTCACCTACGGTCAGAAGACATTCAAATGCGTGAAGCAGCATGTTGCCGCCGTCTACTGCGCTGTTGAGGGCAGGATCAATGGTCTCAGGGTTAGGGCCGACCTGAACCTTGAGTTCTTTCTCGCCTGCAGCTTCTGCAGCTGTGTTGCTCTCGGAAGATCCTGAGCTTCCGCAGGCAGCAAGACTGAATACCATTGCAGCTGCAAGTAATACAGCCAAAAGTTTCTTTCTCATTATTCTCCTCCTTTGAAAATGATAATTATTTTATATAGTATAAGTCCCACAGGGATAAGGCCGGCGGTCCGGGTAGCTGCACTGGCGGCTGCCGGCTGGATCCGGAGACTTATATTATCACTTTTTCTTTCCTTATCATAATCCCATCAGTTGCATTTGTCCAGATGATGACATGCCGCAAAATGTCCCGGTTTCACTTCCTTAAACTCAGGAACTTCCTGAGCACACAGCTCTGTGGCGTAAGGACATCTGGTGCGGAAGCGGCATCCGGAGGGCGGATTCAGAGGACTGGGCACATCGCCTTCCAGGACGATACGCTTGTTCTGTCTTGCCTTGATGGGGTCCGCGATGGGGATCGCGGAGATCAGGCTCTTGGTATAGGGGTGCAGACTGTGCATGGTCAGCTCATAACTGTCCGCCAGCTCCACCATTTTCCCAAGATACATAACACCGATCCGGTTGGAAATATGTTTGACCACCGACAGATCATGGGCAATGAAAAGGTAGGTCAGGCCCATGCTTGCCTGCAGGTCTTCGAACATGTTGATGACCTGAGCCTGGATGGATACGTCCAGTGCGGAGATGGGTTCGTCACAGACGATGAATTCCGGATCCACGGCAAGAGCCCTGGCAATGCCCACACGCTGACGCTGTCCGCCGGAAAACTCATGGGGATAACGGTTGGCATGCTCGGAGTTGAGACCCACCTTCTGAAGAAGGTCAATGATCTTTTCATACCTCTCCTGTTTGGAGGAGGTCAGATTATGGATATCGATGGGTTCCCCCACGATATCCCCTACCGTCATACGGGGATCCAGGCTGGCATAGGGGTCCTGGAAAACGATCTGCATCTTTTTGCGGTAGGGCAGCATATTTACTGCGATCTTTTTCTGTTTGTCGAAAAGTACTTCCCCATCGTAAATGATGGTACCGTCCGTGGGCTCATAAAGACGGAGCAGAGTTCTGCCCGTGGTGGTTTTTCCACAGCCGGACTCGCCGACCAGACCAAGGGTCTCCCCCCGGTAAATATAGAAGCTGACATCATCGACAGCTTTCACATATCTTTTGTTCTTCCCGAAACCTCCCGCCGGGAAAAACTGCTGTAAATGTTGAACTTCAACTAAGCGGTCCTTGCTCATTCATCTGCCTCCCTTTCCATTTCTTCCTTCTGAATCATCCAGCACTGGGAATAATGAACATCCGTGATGTAGGTAAGCGGGGGTTTTTCCCTGAGACAGATTTTCATACATTTATCGCATCTTGGAGCAAAGGGGCAGCCCTTCGGAGGATTGAGCATATCCACCGGAGTACCCTCGATGGGTACCAGCCGCTCGTGTTCCTTGGCATCCAGTCTCGGGATGCTGCGGATCAGTCCCTTGGTATACTCATGTCTGGGGTTATAGAAAATATCGTCCGTAAGACCGTACTCAATGATATGGCCGGCATACATAACGGCAATCTTATCACACATATTGGCAACGATACCCAGATCATGGGTAATCATGATGATTGCCATGCCCAGTTTTTCCTTAAGGTCCAGAATCAGTTCCAGAATCTGGGCCTGGATGGTAATATCCAGAGCTGTGGTGGGCTCATCGGCGATCAGAAGCTTAGGTTCACAGGCAAGAGCCATGGCGATCATGACCCTCTGGCGCATACCGCCGGAATGCTCGTGGGGGTACTGTTTCAACCTCCTCTCCGGCTCGTTGATCCCAACCAGTTCCAGAAGTTCCTTGGCCCTGGCATGGGCCTGTTCTTTATTTTTATCCGTGTGAAGGAGGATGGCCTCCTCGATCTGATTTCCGATGGTATAGACCGGATTCAGACTGGTCATGGGATCCTGGAAGATGATGGAAACCTCATTTCCTCTCATCTTACGGAACTCTGCTTCCGTCATATCATTGATACGGTGACCGTTAAAATCCAGGGTTCCGCCGATAAGTTTTCCGGGATATGCGGTAAGGCCCATAAGGCTGTAGGCTGTCACGGACTTTCCTGAGCCGGATTCGCCCACTATGCCCAGGACTTCTCCTTCCTTCAGGGTAAAGGACACGTCATTTAATGCTTTCACCTCTCCTGCCGGAGTAAAGAAGGAAAGGCGCTCGTGCTGAATGTCCACAAGATATTCACTCATAATAAATTCCTTTCTGTCTTCTCAACTCTAATTTTTCAGTTTGGGGTCAAAAGCATCCCGGAGGCCGTCACCCAACAGGTTAAAGCTCAGGATGACCAGACTGATCACCGCCGCGGGGATGAACAGCTGGTGGGGGTTGGTATTCAGGCCGTTGATGGCATCGCTGGCAAGACTGCCCAGCGATGGCATGGGAGCGGCGACACCCAGACCCAAAAAGCTCAGGAAACTCTCCGTAAAGATGGAGGAGGGAATCTGTAAAGTGGTGGTAACGATCAGCGTTCCGATACAGTTGGTCAGAAGATGCTTTTTAATGATGCGTGCGCTGCTGGCACCCAGTGCCCTGGCGGCAGTTACATACTCACTCTCCTTGAGGGTAAGGATCTGGCTTCGCACCATCCTGGCCATGCCGACCCAGTAGAGGAGGGCAAAAACCACAAAGATACTGATCATATTTTTTCCCACGACACTTACCCATTTGAAGCCCGGCATCGTGGCCAGACGTTCCAGGGGTGCCTTCAGGGCAAAGGAAAGGAGGACGATCAGAAGCACATCCGGGATGGTATAGATGATATCTACGATACGCATCATGATCAGGTCCACCCAGCCGCCGGCAAAGGCAGCCACGGAACCGAATACTGAGCCGATCACCAGGATGATGGCAGCGGCGATCAGACCGACCAGGAGGGAAATCCTGGTGCCCATCATGATACGGATGGCATAGTCACGTCCCATCTTGTCTGTTCCCAGAATATGGGGGAAAACCTTTTCCCCTGCGGCGATCTTTGCCTGTTCTTCCGCAGAGTAGGTCATGGGTTTTAAATTGTTGGCTCCGATGATCTGATCTTTGTAGGTATAAGGATAAAACCTGGGTACGATAAAAGCAAAGATCATGATCACCAGGATGATAAATATGCAGGTCATCGCAATTTTATTCTTTCTCAGCCTGCGGAAACCGTCTTTCCAGAAGCTGACGCTCTCACGCATGATGACAAGGCTCTCCTTCTCATCCCGGGAAGCGGGCATGAAATCTTCCGGATTCAGGTCTAACTGAAAACTGAGCGGATTCTTTTTCCTATCCATGTTCTTCATTCTCCTCCATGTTACTTCAGGGTAATTCTCGGGTCTACGATCTTATAGACGATATCTACAACGACATTCATGATGATCATGAAAGTCGCCAGGAAGATGGTGGTACCCATGATCATGGTGTAATCACGTCCGTTGATCGCCTTGATAAACTCTCCTCCAAGACCCGGGATGGTGAAAATCTTCTCCACGATGAAGCTTCCGGTGAGGGTATAGGCGATCATAGGCCCCAGATAAGTGATTACCGGAAGAATGGCGTTACGAAGAGCATGCTTAAACAAAGAAACCCTCTGAGACAGACCTTTGGCCTTCGCCGTCCTCATATAGTCCTGTCCCAGAACATCCAGCATGGAGGACCGCATCAGCCTCATGATGTAGGAAGTGGGATAGGCAGCCAGGGCAAATACCGGCATGATAAAATGCTTCCAGCTGGTCAGACCCAGGGTGGGAAGGAGCTTCAGCCTCACACCCAGGGCGTACATGAGCAGGGTACAGATAACAAAACTGGGGACAGCGATGCCGCAGGTGGCGATCACCGAAAACAGGTTATCCAGCCAGGTACCTCTTTTATATGCCGCCAGAACCCCCAGAGGGACACCCAGCAGCAGGGAAACCAGCACTGCGATTCCGCCGACTCTGGCTGATACGGGGAACTTGGCGGAAATGATGTCCATTACCGTCCGGCCTCTCTGTTTCAGGCTGTCACCGAAGTCTCCGTGGGCTGCCCCTTTAAGATAAGTCAGATACCTCTCAATAAAGGGCTTATCCAAGCCGTATTTGGCTTCCAGGGCCTGGGTTGCCGCGGGACTGATGGCCTTCTCAGACAAAAAGGGTCCGCCGGGAACCAGATTCATCAGACAGAAGGTGATGGTGGCCACAGCCCAGATTGTAACAATGGCAAGAACGGCTCTTTTTAAAATATACTTTCCCAATGTTCTTCTCTCCTATTATCCATTATTTCTTTAACCGTTCACAGTGGAACTGTGAAAAATCGTAACTATTATACCTTTTATCCCTTCTTCAATCAAGAGAAAGGCATTAAATATCCGAATATGTTTTAGTCCGGACCTGATCCGCCCCTGATCTATCTGATCAGGGAATGAAGCTTCTGCACGGACTGGATCTCCCCGGTCTTGTGGGTCTTGACATAGCGGATTCCTTCCGCCGTTGCCCTGGCCGCCGCCACCGTGGTGATGTAAGGCGTGCGGGATTTGATGGCAGCCTTTCTTAAGTAACTGTCATCGTGTACACTCTCCTTGCCGATGGGGGAGTTGATGATCAGATCCACCTTGCCGTTGGTGATGATATCCCTGGTATTGGGACGGCCTTCATGAAGCTTTTTGATCCCTTCAGCCGGAATGCCCGCATCATTTAAGAAGCTCCTGGTCCCGGCAGTGGCGATGATCTTGAATCCCAGCTCGTGGAAAGACCTGGCCACGTCAAGAATCTGTGCTTTGTCTTTCCGGTTTACGGAGATCAGCACGGTACCCTCAAGGGGGAGTGTGGAGCCCACGCCTTCCTGAGCCTTGTAGAAGGCCTCGCCATAAGACGGGGATAAGCCCAGTACCTCACCTGTTGAACGCATTTCCGGACCAAGAAGGGGATCCACCTCCTGGAACATGTTGAAGGGGAAGGCCGCTTCCTTCACTCCGTAATAAGGAATGTGCTTCTCCTCAAGCGCCGGAACCGGTGAGGGCCTGCCTGTCAGTTCCCTGGTGATGATATCCGTGGCGATGGGAACCATCCTCACGTTACACACCTTGGAAACCAGGGGAACGGTACGGGAAGCACGGGGATTGGCCTCGAGAACATAGACTTTTCCGTTCTCGATGGCATACTGCATGTTCATCAGCCCTTCCACATGCATCTCCTCGGCAATCTTTCTGGTGTATTCCTTGATGGTCTCCACATTCTCGGGTGAAATGTGTACGGAAGGAATGATGCAGGCGGAATCGCCGGAATGGACTCCCGCAAGCTCGATATGTTCCATGACTGCCGGGACAAAGGCATGTTTTCCGTCACTGATGGCGTCGGATTCGCACTCCAGGGCATTGTTGAGGAAACGGTCGATGAGGATGGGACGGTCCGGTGTCACACCCACAGCCGCCTTCATGTAATCCTCCATGGACTCGTCGTCGTAGACGACTTCCATTCCGCGTCCTCCCAGTACATAGGAGGGACGGACCATGACCGGATAACCGATCTCCCCGGCGATTTTTTTGGCTTCTTCCGTGGTGGTGGCCATGCCGGATTCCGGCATGGGGATTCCCAGGCGGTCCATCATGGCCCGGAAATGATCCCTGTCCTCCGCCAGGTCAATAACTGCCGGGGAAGTACCCAGGATCTTCACCCCGTTCCTCTCCAGCTCAGCAGCAAGATTCAGCGGGGTCTGGCCTCCGAACTGGGCGATGACGCCCAGGGGTTTTTCTTTATTATAAATGCTCAGAACGTCCTCCATGGTGAGGGGTTCGAAGTAAAGCTTGTCAGAAGTATCGTAATCGGTTGAGACCGTCTCGGGATTACAGTTGACGATAATGGTCTCAAAGCCCAGTTTTTTAAGGGCAAGCGAAGCATGAACACAACAGTAATCGAATTCGATGCCCTGGCCGATACGGTTGGGGCCGCCGCCCAGGATCATGATCTTCTTGCGGTCGGAAACCGGATTCTTGTCCTCCGCGTTATAGGTGGAATAATAGTAGGCGCTGTCCTTTGTCCCGCTGACATGGACACCCTCCCAGGCTTCCTCCACTCCCAGGCTGATCCGCTTATTGCGGATATCCGCCTCCGGTATCTCCAGAATCTGGCTGAGATACTTGTCGGAAAATCCGTCCTTTTTGGCCCGGATCAGCTGGTCATCCGCGGGAAGAGATCCTTTGGATCTCATGAGTTCCTCTTCTTCCTCCACCAGCTCTTTCATCTGGGTGATAAAGTATTCTTTCACCCGGGTGATCTCATAAATCTCTTCCACCGTTGCTCCCTTGCGGAGCGCCTCGTACATGAGGAAATGACGTTCGCTGGAAGGAGTGTTCAGCCTTCTTAACAGCTCTTCTTTGGGAAGGGTGTCAAAATCCTTGACATGGCCGAGACCGTAGCGTCCGGTCTCCAGGGAACGGATAGCCTTCTGGAAAGCCTCTTTGTAGGTTTTTCCGATGCTCATGACCTCTCCCACGGCACGCATCTGGGTTCCCAGCTTATCCTCCACGCCTTTGAATTTTTCAAAGGCCCAGCGGGCAAACTTGATCACCACATAATCCCCGTCCGGAACATATTTATCCAGAGTTCCGTACTTGCCGCACTCGATATCCTTCAGGGTCAGTCCGCAGGCCAGCATGGCAGATACCAGGGCAATGGGAAAACCGGTGGCTTTGGATGCCAGGGCCGAAGAGCGGGAGGTCCGGGGATTGATCTCGATGACGATCACCCTGTCCGTAACCGGATCATGGGCGAACTGGACATTGGTTCCGCCGATAACCTGCACCTTGTCCACGATCTTGTAGGCCTGTTCCTGAAGCCTTGCCTGCACTTCCTCGGAGATGGTGAGCATAGGTGCGGAACAGAAGGAGTCACCTGTGTGAACACCCAGGGGGTCGATATTCTCGATGAAACAGACAGTGATCATGTTGCCCTCGCAGTCACGCACCACCTCAAGTTCCAGTTCTTCCCAACCCAGGACGGACTCCTCCACCAGGACCTGTCCCACCAGGCTGGCC
>CACZOS010000168.1 GCA_902782815.1 uncultured Lachnospiraceae bacterium
CTTCCAGATTCCTGCCCTCGCTGCGAAGTTTCTTCCTTCTGATTGCTGACAGCTCATGGAAGTTGGTGTTGAACAGCTTATACATCTCACTGTCATGCGGCAGACGACCGTCAATCGGGATGACCCGGTTGCCGAACTTCAAAAGTCCACAGCCATGATCAGGGTTGGAGATGTACTGCATAAGGTTCGGTGAGATCCCCAACTCATTCTCTAAGAGCTTGCGTTCATTCTCCTTCAGGTTTAAGAGCATCAGAAATTCACTGTTGCAGAGCATTGACTCCACTGCCTGTGTCGTCAGAAGATCTGCCACATTCTGGGTGATAGCAGTACAAAGGCCGCCCATTTTTCTGACTTCTCTCCAGATCTTCTCCAGGTAAGCCGCGGAATACGGATTATGGGAAAGGTTATGGAACTCATCAATAAACACCCAGGTACATCTCCCTTTCTTTGCGTTGTCCGCTATGCGGGACCGGATACTCTCCAGCATGATAATGATCCCCATACCGGACTGCGACCGGTCGATATCAGCCATGCCATATACTGTCATTCGGTTTTTTGTATTCACGTTGGTGGGTCTTGAGAACATGTTCATGGCTCCGGTAACGAAAAGTTCCATCGAAAGGGCCAGTGCCTGCGCCCTCATCTCCGGCTGACCTTTCAGGATTTCATAGAACTCTCTGAGCGTCGGTGTTTCAAATCCCTTCTGTCCCAGGCCTGTATATACTTCCTGTACCACACGCCCGATCAGGGAATTATCTTCCGGCTCCATCGCGTTTTCCTTGATCTGGGAGAAGATGCCCAGCATCAGGTTTGTCTTATCCTTCAGAAACGTCGCCTTTGAATCCATGTACTGGAAGGTGTCCGTATCCAGAGGATTGATATAGTGCCTGGACGCAGAGGAGAAATCGATGAACTGTCCCTTAAAGTAATCGGCAATCCCTTCATACTCATTCATCGGGTCGATGATAATGATGTCATCCTCCGTAGTAAGGAATATCTCCGTAATCTCCTTCTTTGTTTCCATGCCTTTCCCGGATCCGGATAAACCTAAGATAAATCCGTTGCCGTTGAGCAGCGTTTTCCTGTCCCCCACCAGTATGTTCCGGCTGATCTGGTTAACGCCGTATACGATGCCCCCGCTCTGATAGAGTTCATGCACGATAAACGGTGTCAGTGCCGACAGCGGCTGTGACAGCATCGGATACATGATGCTGCAGAACCGGCAGCCTACCGGAGAAGCTGTATTGAAAGCTTCAATCTGCTCCCAGATGGCATCCGTAAAATGGAAGCCTTCGCCCTCCGCAGCCGATAAAAAAGCTACCACGTTGTTTTCCAGTTCCTTTTTGGTATCGGCGCTGATGGTCACATACATGGCGACGTAAAACATCTTTTCATTATTGTCATTGATCACATCCAGCAGTTCCTCCAACTCTGCCTTCTGGCGCCGGACATCGTACGATACGTCCGATGACCAGGCACCGGCTTTGTTCCTGGTCTCCTGCTGCTTTTCAATGGACCGCCCGTTCTGCATATACAGCTCCGACAGACGCTTGCGTACCACTTCCATAGGAATTGACGCAACATCTGTCGTGACTGCACACTGGAAAGAACCGGACATGAACTTCCCCATCACATCCGGATTGATTCCGCTTGGCATCTGCGGCAGATACAGGACACGCACATATCTGTCATTGATCTGCAGTGTCTTTCCGTCCAGGGATCCATATTCATCCTGGTAATACTTCAGGTGCCGAGGAGCCAGGTAATCCAGCCAGTCCCTCTTTCCCTTCAAATCCCGTATGGAGAATCCCTGACGGAATTCTTCCCCAAGATGGTAAAAAGATCTGAGGTGCATCAGCCGTTCCGTCGCATTCAGCGGAATCAGGGCACTCTCCATCCGGGAGAAGTTCACCATCAGATTCGCTTCTATGGAACGGAAGTAATCCCTGGCCTGCTGGATGTCTTTCTTCCTGCAGGTAATCACAAACAGGCGCACCTGTTTCAGTCCGGCCTGTCCCCTCATCACACAGTCTTCGATATATGCGTTGAAGGAGCGGATCATATCCTGAAAGGCACCGTTCCTTTCCCGAATGCAGATCTGCTGGTGTACCCCGGCAAGATCCTGGTTATTATTGATCACGATCACCTTGAAGCTGACGGACATGGAATTTAACAGCATGCAGTACTGCCTCAGAAAATCGTCTTTCTCGGCATCATCCATCGTAGCGAAGTTGGTATCCAGAAACAGATATGCCTTGTCGTAAAGTACTTCCGCTCCATCCGGTTTATCCTCCAGCAGGAAGATCCCGTCTTCCGCTATTTTATGAACAGGGATCAGCTGCTGTACGCTCTCCGGAACCCTGTAAAGCTTCTCCGTCAGCTCCCGGTATTCTTTCATCCCTTTCATGTAATCTGCATCACCTCCTCATGATCCACCATCAGGTCCCTTAAGCTGTCCTCCGTCTCCAGGTACAGGATCTTCGCTCCTTTCCGTGTTTTTCCACCGCCCTTATCTTCTATCCTGCCTGATCCAAAAGTTTCACCGGCAGGTTCTCCTTTTCCATCCTGTACATCCCCTTCAGCTGAATACATCAGCATCTGCGGAATAAAGGAATAGCTGCTGTGTTCTTTCACGGCTCCTCTTTTCCTCAGGTATTCGGCTATATTCATTCCATGGATCTTCAGAAAGCCATAGGCTGCGATCGGAAAAACAACCGGCAGTGTCATATACAGAGCAAGCGTCTGCGGCAGGTGAAATAATCCCGTCAGGGCCAGGTACACAAGCGCTCCGACAGCCACGGTGACAAGTGAGATCACACTCTGCCGAAGGGTCAGGCCTTTATAAAAGTCATCTTTGTATTCATCTATGTTCTGGTTTACCGGTATCAGCATCCTTATCCTCCTTCCTGTCATCATC
>CACZOS010000169.1 GCA_902782815.1 uncultured Lachnospiraceae bacterium
ACGGACTACCGGCGAACCGCCCTGATCTGCTGACCGTCATATTCCACGGTCATCCCTTCGTAGATCTTACGGCCTCTCCGGGTATCCACCTGGCCGTCCACCTTCACCAGGCCGTCCCGGATCACCATCTTGGCATCCACGCCCGAGCCCACCAGCCCGGCAGCCTTTAAAAGCTGACCCAGTTTTATATACTCATCTTTCAGATAAAATTCTGTCATCGCTTATCTTCCTAAAAATCTGCGTTGTTCACATTGATTGGCAGGATGAGGTAGAGATATTTCCTCTCCTCGTCCCGGAAGGTACAGGGGGCGATGGAGTTGATCAGGTAGACATCTACCTCCTCCTCCTCGATTGCCCTGAGGGCATCCGACAGGAATCGGGGGTTGAAACCGATCACCAGGTCCTTCCCCTCCTTGCTTATGGCAAGCTCCTCCTGCATGGAACCGATCTGGGAGGAGATCATGATCTCCATCCTGTCATTTTCCATCCGCAGAATGATGGGCTTTTTGTCGGATTCCCTGGTAAAGAGGCTGGACCGGTCCAGACAGCGGAGAAAATCCATCCGGTTTACCCTGATTCTTGTCTCGTAATCTGAGGATAACATCTGCTCGATATTGTAAAACTTTCCCTTGAGAAGGCGGGTAACAACCCTGGTCTGATCAAAAGCGAACAGGATGTGCTTGTCGGTGATGCAGAGCTCCACCTGTTCCTCGGCTCCTCCGGTAAGGATCTTGCTGACCTCCTGAAGAGACTTGCCGGGAACAATGACCTCCATATCCTCATAGCTGTCCGCAAGGGTCACCCTGCGGACAGAGATCCGATGGCCGTCCAGGGAGGTAAGGGAAAATGTATTGCCGCTGACTTTCAGAAGTTCGCCGGTCATCAGCTTGTTATTTTCATTGTCGGAAATGGAAAAGATGGTCTGGCTGATGGTCTCCTTGAGATCAAACTGGGAGATGGTCACCGTATTTTCTCCTGACACCTCCGGCAGATGGGTAAAATCGTCTCCCTCTTTTCCCATGATGCTGCAGTGGATCTGTTCACATTCTATGTTGGTCTTTCCGTTTTCCTCCGTCTCAATAAAGATCTCGTTATCCGGACTCTTTTTGATGATCTCGGAGAAGATCTTTGCCTCCAGGGCAATCTGACCCTGCTCCAGAATCTGCCCCTCAATGATGGTCTCAATACCCAGCTCGGTGTCATTGGCCGTCAGTCGGATGCGGTTCTCGTAGGCTTCGATCAGAATACACTGAAGGATATCCAGGGTAGACTTGTAGGATACGGCCTTGGCCACCGTGTTGATTCCTGCCAGTAACCGGTTCTTCTCGCATAGAATTTTCATGGCTGTGTATAACTCCTTTCGGTCTGTATAAAAGAAAAAATAAAGATATTATCCGTAGTAGTCGTAGTAGGGGGTGTGGATTCTGTGGGAAAGCTCCCGGACCGGCCTGTTCATCTCCTCTACCGCTGGGGACAGGCCTGCGGACAGATATGTGGACAGGAAAAAAGTATTCCACACTCCCGGGAGGGACAGGAATACGATTCCGGCAATCCACAGGGATTCCACAGGGAACCGGGATAAAAATGTGGAAAAATGAATTCGGACAAATACACTTTTCCACATAGGGTTATCCACAACTTTAAGTCGGAGGGTTTAACTTCTTTATTATAATGTTCACACTGTTCCGCAATACTTCGTCCGTCTCCATGGCCTTTCCGATCTTCTCTGAACCGTGCATGACAGTGGTGTGGTCACGGTTGCCCATCTGCTGGCCGATCTTCTGCAGGGATACATCGGTATATTTCCGGCAGAGGAACATGCAGATCTGGCGCGGATTGGCGATCTCCTTGCTCTTCTTTTTGGAGAGGATGTCTGCCACCGTGATATTGAAATGCTCCGAGACGATATCCATGATCAGTTCAGGAGTGATCTCACGCTGGTTCTCTATGGTATCCTTAAGGGCAAGCTCCGCCAGATCCAGGGTGATGGGCTTATTTTCCAGTTTGCCGAAGGCACAGATCTTGGTCAGGGCACCTTCCAGCTCACGGATGTTGGACTTGATATTGCTGGCCACATAATGCATGACTTCCTCGGGGACGTCCAGATGCTCCAGATCTGCCCTTTTCTTCAGGATGGCCATCTTGGTCTCATAGTCCGGAGGCTGGATATCCACCGTCATGCCCCACTCAAAACGGGAACGGAGACGCTCTTCCAGTGTGGAGATCTCCCGGGGATGCTTGTCCGAGGAGATGACGATCTGTTTGTTGGCGTCGTAGAGCTGGTTGAAGGTATGGAAAAATTCCTCCTGGGTACTCTCCTTCCCGATCAGGAACTGGATATCGTCGATGAGAAGAACATCGATGTTCCGGTACTTGTCCCGGAACTCCTGGTTTTTATTCTTATTTAATGATTCGATCAGCTCGTTGGTAAAGATCTCGGAAGTCACATACAAAACTTTGAGATCTTTCCTGGTGGTCATGATGTGATGAGCAATGGAATGCATCAGGTGAGTCTTGCCCAGGCCGGCGCCCCCGTAGAGGAAAAGGGGGTTGTAGGATACGCCGGGTGATTCCGCCACCGCCACGGAAACGGCATGGGCCATCCGGTTGGTGGGACCCACTACGAAAGTATCAAAGGTATAGGACCACTTGGGATGCCCCATACTCCTGGTGGGTGAGGCCTCCACGGGCGCGGGTTCATTCAGGCTGTCGGTAAAGGAAATATGGAACTTCTTTCCCGTCAGCTGCTCAATGGCAATGGCCAGATAAACATCGTAGAATTTATGCTTGATGAAATCGATCCCCCGGGCACCTCCTCCCACGAAGAAGGTGAGTTCATCCCCCTCGATGGAGGCTATGGTCAGGGGCTCGATAAATGTGGAGGCCGCCACCGGCGAGATCTCATGATCTCTGACCAGCAGCTGAATGATCTCCTGCCATTTCGACTCGATTAATTCTTTCATACTTTACTCCGTTTCTTTCCATATAATAATGAGACAGATGATTATCTATATCATATCATGTTTTCAAGAATAAAAAAACAGACACCCCCCAAATCCTGTCCGGAAAAAGGAAAAATCTCCAGGGATTTTTCGGGGTCCGTATCCACAAGTGTATAACAAACGGGCAAAATTTTCAACAGATGGAGAGGGTGAAAATCGGGCATATTGTGGATAAGATTTTGTGGAAATATTTCGGCCGCGAACCTCTTTTTGAAGAAATCCACGGCTTGTGGATAAAAACAAGCAGGTTATCCACGGGCAAATAAGGGGATAAATCCGTGAGGTGCCTGTGAAAAAAAGTGGTATTAGGCCTAATAACGCAAAAGTTATTCACATCTTATACACAAATTGTGGATAAGTCCTGTATAAGCTGTGATTTTTTCACCGACAGGAAATAAAGGCGGTGCAAAAACCCTCTTTTGCAAAAATAATGGCTTTTTTACTTGACGAGCATACCTTTTTTACATATAATAGGACTGATGTTTTCAACAGAAAGACAGGAAAAGGAGGTGGCTTTCGCATGAAGATGACATTCCAGCCAAAGAAGAGACAGAGATCCAAAGTGCA
>CACZOS010000170.1 GCA_902782815.1 uncultured Lachnospiraceae bacterium
AGTCATGGCGTTTTTTTCTGTTAACGGTCTGGGCATCTATCTCATTCTGGATTTTCTCATAATCCTCAGGCATTACCATGCCCTTGAAGCTGTTGCCGGTATAGTCGCGCAGTTCCTCCATGGAAGAACAGCCAAAAAGGCGGATAACATTTTCATCCGCAAATAAAAGTGTCATACATTCGTCAGCCTGATAAATGAAAAACCCTCCGGGAAGTCCTTTGGGGATATATAATTCATCAGGCTCAAGCAGGATCTCTCCATTCTTCTCCAGCATAGGAGCCTCCACTTTACAAGAGTTCAGATCATTTATTCTTGCAGGCCTTTTTGATAGCCTTGATAACGATCTTCAGTGCTTTGATGCGCGCGTATTTTTTATCGTTTGACTCCAGGATATACCAGGGAGCAAAGGCGGTATTGGTCTTCTTCAGCATCTCGTTGATCGCTTCTTCATATTGATCCCATTTTTCCCGGTTTCTCCAGTCCTCTTCGGTGATCTTCCACTGTTTCTCCGGCGTATTCTGTCTCTCGGTGAAACGGGCCAGCTGAGTATCGCTGTCGATATGTACCCAGAATTTGATCACCACAGCGCCCCAGTCGGCAAGTTCCTTCTCAAACTCATTGATCTCATTGTAGGCACGCTGCCAGTCATTCTCCGAACAGAATCCTTCAAGACGTTCCACCATTACCCTTCCGTACCATGTACGGTCGAAGATGCCGATATGACCGTCCTTGGGCAGACGGTTCCAGAATCTCCACATGAAATGTCTGGCCTTCTCATGGGGCTCGGGACTGGCAATGGGCTGTACCTCAAAACCCCGGGGATCCAGGGCGGCGGTTATCCTCTTGATATTTCCTCCCTTACCTGCTGCGTCCCAGCCTTCATAGGCGATGATCACCGGGATCTTCTTCCGGTAGATCTTGTTGTGCAGGCGTTTAAGTTCCTCCTGAAGTGCCTTAAGCTCCCTGTCGTAATCTTCGTCGGTAAGCTCTTTTCCTTCCATCTCCACATCGGCAAGTTTCGGAATGGGGAGAAGGGGGAAGGTATTCTGCAGGATCGGTACCGCCAGAGAGTGATTCTTCAAAGCGGTATCGATACCCTGATTGATGAACTGGAGTACCTGCAGTTCAGCCCATTTGCTGTCCTCGGCATCGATGATGTACCAGGGTGCCACAGACCGGTTTGTATCCTCCAGATAAGCATCATAGATATCTTCGAAAATATTGTAGTTCTTGTTCTCCTGACGGTCATCCTTATTCACCCGCCACCTGGTGTTCTTGTTGGCGGAGAGGGCATCCAGTCTTCTTCTCTGCTCCTTTTTGCTGATGTGGAAGAAGAACTTGAGAACAAGATACCCGTTGTCATGGAGGGATCTTTCCATGGTATTGATGCTCTTGATTCTCTGTTTGTAGGTCTCCTCATCCAGGTCACCGCGGAAAATGCCGTTGGTCACTTCTTCCATCCAGTATGTATCATAGAAGGTAAATTTCCCTGCTTCCGGGATCTCCAGGAGATAGCGGTATAAGAAAGGATATCTCTTTTCTTCGGCAGTGGGGGCATCCATCTTCTTGGTCTTGAAGAAACGGGGATCAATATTGCGGATCACTTTGCCCAGGACGCTTCCTTTTCCGGCTGCGCCCCATCCTTCAAAAATCACCATGACCGGCAGCTTGGCTTCCTTGATCTTCATCTGATAACCGCCAAGTTCTTTCCGGGCAGCTTTAAGCTGTATCTTCAATTCCTCTTTCTCCGGTCTAACAGGCTTCACAAAATCTTTTAACATAAATGTAATCCTCCTTTAGAACACATAAGCCAGGTCCTTCATGAATACATATCCGGTTACATAATCTTACAGTTACAATTATATAACATAAGCTGTTTTTTTTGTAGGGGAAAGGGCAAATAAATTCCGATTATTTTTCCCCGTCCGGGGGTTTTTCTCCATCATCTGTCCTTCCAGTAAAAGACCCTGATCCGCTCCCCTTCGGTATCCGCACAGATTGCCCCCTCTTTCAGGGTCTGCATGATCTCTACCCCATGTTTCTCCAGCCTTTCCAGTAGTTCCCTGTGGGGATGGCCGTAGAGATTTCCCCTGCCGGCAGAGATCAGGGCATATCGGGGCTCTGCCTTTTCCAAGAGTCTTTCCCCGGTGGAATACCTGGAGCCATGATGGCCGACCTTAAGGAGGGTGACAGGCCGGTCTATCCCGTCCAGGATCCCATCCTCCTGTTCACTGCCCAGGTCACCGGTAAAAAGAGCACTGAATTTTTTCCAGGTCAGAAAAAGGACCAGGGATTGTTCATTCCGGTCAGCATATACGGTATTTTTTCGGGGGTGCAGACAGGAGAAAGAAACCTGACCAGACTTAAACTTATCCCCCTTTTCCATGGTAAGGAAGCGGCTGTGGTTTCTCGCAGCCAGGTCCCTGAATTCATCTCCGGAATCATCCCTGCAGGAGCCTGTAAGGATATCCCTCACGGGAAACCCTGCGGACAAAAGTTCTCTGACGGCAGAGACATGGTCTTCATCCATATGGCTGATCATTACCAGGTCCAGCCGGGATATGCCGTAATAGTGGAGGGCCGGTTCCAGGATATTATCGAAAACCTCCTCTTTACTTGAGCTTCCCCCGTCCATCAGTATATTTTTGTTTCCCGGGAGCCTGATCAGGATACAGTCCCCCTGACCAACATCCAGCATGGTGATCTTAAGAGCTTCTTTTTCCGCCCCGATTCCTCTCACTGCAAGACAGAGGAAACAGAACTGCAGCAGAAAAAGAAAGGGCAGATATTTTCGTTTTATCTTCATTTTTCTGTCCGTCCCGCAAAAAAACAGAACAGGGACAAGCAAAATTCCATAGATCAGAAATGTCTGAAGGACAGAAGGACAGCCGGTTACGATCCGGGCAGCCGGGAGCTTTCGGGTCACACAAAAGAGCAGATTGAATCCTCTGATGATGATAAGGGCAGGCAGGGATAATGTCTTCGTAAGAAAAGAAAAGCGGCCGAACAATCCGCTCAGCAGCGCACTGATCAGAAGACAGCTCATCCAGGGAAGGACCAGAAGATTGAGCAGGATGCTGTAGGGGGTACAGACATAGTAAAAACGCATGACTAAAGGAGCCGTGGTCATATAGATGGCCAGACCTGTGACAAGGCCTTCCCGGCCTATGATCCATATCTTCTCTCCCCATATTTTCCACGCCTTTTTATCCTCACCGGAAAGAGCATTCTTTTCCGGGGCCCTGTCTGTCTCCATTCCCGTCTGAGCCCGGATCAGAGGAGCCAGCAGGCCTATTCCGGTCACAGCGGCAAAGGAGATCTGGCAGCCTCCGTCCATGAGCCTGCAGGGATGCTCCACAAGCATCAGTATGGCCGAAAGACTCATGGATGATACCAGGTCATAAGATGTTCCCAGATATTCCGCCAGTAAAAAAACCATGAACATGATCACCGCACGGAGGACGGAAGCCCCCCAGCCGGACATACTCCCGTAGAGAATCAGGATGAACGCGCCGGCAAGGCAGGAAAGAGAATAACGAAAGCCCCTTTTCCTCAGGGTCCGGTAGACTTTCCCTCCCACCGCGGAGATATGGAGGCCCGACACGGCCAGAAGATGCATCATCCCGTTTTCTTCAAAGCGTTTTCTCTGGGCAGGGGACAAGTCAGATTTATCCCCCAGAACCACAGCGGTGAACATGGCTGCGTCCTCCCGGGAAAGATTGGCAAGATAGGTCTCCTCCATCCCTGTTTTTGCCCTGTAAGCCCAAAGGGACAAAGGAGCACCGTGTTTTTCCCTTTTTATCATTGTCCGCAGTTTTCCCTTAAGATGGATCCCCCTGGCAAGATAATAGGCACGCTGGTCAAAACCTCCCGGATTGCGGGACACTTCCGGCAGGGAGAAAACACCGGTGAGAGACACTCTTTCTCCCGGCAGAGGCATGCCTTCTCCCTGCTCCTCCCCGGCCTGAACAATGCAGTCTCCCTTCAGTTTCCGGAATCCGCAGTCCGTTTTTATCAACGGTTTCTTAAGGACCAGAGATATAGATCCCTGTCCCGAGGTTTTTCTGGTCAGGACTGTCCCGGAAATCTCATATTCTCCATCCCCCATGAACTCTGCCAGGGATTCCGACTGGCGGATAATACTCTGTTCATAACACCAGATCAGGTTTCCCGCAAACATAGCTGCCAGGAAGAGAAGAAACATTTTCCTCCCGGTCTGCCTTCCCTTTCCCCGACAGTAAAAAGGCTTCCCTTTCCCCGCCGATCTGTCAAAGGACAGACCGGCCATCAAAAGCGAAGCCGGTATCATGACCCCGGTCAGATACAGCAGATAACCGCACAGCTCTCCAAGCACAAGCCCTATCAGCAGTACAAACAAAGGTCTTTTCATATGAAGTTGTCTCTCCTGTCTGTGTAAGCTTATTAATCTCCGCTCTCCACCACATAGGAGTAGTCATAGGTCATGGGCGAGTCAAAGCCCGAAACATCATTCATCGTGGGCACCAGTTCTCCGTTTACGGTAAACTGTACACTGGTGATCCTGGATAAGGAAGTCAGGGTATTCACCATGGAATATATCTTGATCTCCTCCTCCACACCCCGTACGGATTGTCTGATCTCCTCCCCCAGATCCACATAACACACATTCTGGATCACATGGATCCTGTTGAAGACCAGATCCTGGGGAATGGGGCTTTTGGTATTCTTTCCGTAGGTCAGTTTCAGAGCCTCCAGAACTGCCTCCTCCAGGGACCGGTTATCCCTGGCTTCCAGATCGACGGACACCTCAACCAGACCGTCACCCTCCATATTGGAGACATATAGGCTCACATTTTCCGTGTAGTTATACACCTCATTCCGGTCATTGTCCAGCACAAAGGTGTTGGCGTTCATCCTGCCTACAGGGGTACCGTCCTCATTGGTCAGGGGATCGTCATTAATGTAAAAGGTCACATAAGATATGCCCTTCAGCTGCGAAATAGTCTTAACAATAGCTGCCCGCACCAGGATCTCACGGTTGGGGTCCATCTGACTGTAACCTGAACCGAAATTGATGGAACAGACTTCCTCCTCATCGATGCTTACCCCCTGATGACGGACCTGCTTATCCAGAACGGCGGTATATTTAAAACCGGAATCCTTGTCCACCATGGCAAGTTCTTCAAGAACCTGAAGGACCGCTTTTTCGGGATCCACGTCAAGATCCACCCTCTTCTCCTGCCTGACCAGGCCATTCTCCTCCGGATTCAGGTAATAGAAGACCAGCTTGCCGTTCTCCACGTCCGTATAGTCTTCCTGAGCCCGTCTACGGCTGCATCCGGAAATAAGGCTGACGGCCAGGGCCACCAGCAGGAAAGCTATCCATTTTCTCTTCATCTTATCCTCCTGCCTCCCCGGTCATCCTATATAGTTGAGGGGGATACGGATGATAAAGGTGGTCCCTTCCCCTTCCTTGCTGTGTACACGTATGGATCCCTTGTGAAGAAGAACAACCTTGCGGGAGATGGCCAGGCCGAGGCCTGTGCCGCCGGTCTCCCTCGACCGGGCCTTGTCCACCCGGTAAAAACGTTCAAATATACGCTCCTGGCAGTCTTCGGGGATACCCACACCGTCGTCCCTTACCCGGATATAGAAAAACTTATGATCCGCGTTGAGATAGACGTTCACATTTCCTCCGTTATGGTTGTACTTCACCGCATTTTCGATGATATTATTACAGGCCAGGGACAGTTTGCCCACATCCACCTCCGCCGTAACCTGACGCATGGTCTCCAGGTGGATGGTGATATTCCTCTTCTCCGCGATGGGGGTGATCCTCTTTAAAAGCTGTTCCAGCAGTTCGTTGATATTGGCTGAGGAAATATTCAGATCCCCGGAGGCCTTGTCCATCCGCACCAGGTCGAGAAGATCGGTGATGATCTGGTTCTCCCTGTCGATCTCATGAACGATATCCTCCATGAATTCCTCATAGATCTCCACGGGAACATCCTCCTGCATAAGCAGGGAATCCGCCAGGATCTTCATGGAGGTAATGGGAGTCTTCAGCTCATGGGATACATTGGACACGAATTCCTGGCGGCTGTTCTCCAGCTCCTTGAACCGGTCCGTGATCTTGTTGAAGGCCACCGCCATCTGATAGAATTCCTGGAAACCCTCCTCGGAAAGACGGTTCTCCTGATGTCCTTCGGCGATGACATTCATCTCCGTCCGGACGTCATGGAAACAATGCCGGCTGAAAAGGGCCAGCAGTATACCCAGGACCACGGATACCAACAGAAACAGGCCGTCGATCAGAAACAGCCTGTCTGAAATATCCTTGAGCAGACTCTCCCTCTCCTTGAGGGAAGCCAGAGTGATGATCACTCCCCGGCTCTGGTCTGTGTCTTTATCATAGATGCCGGTGGTGACCTGAAGGTAGGAATTCCCCACCTTCTTGGCACTGACCTTTTCCCCCCGCATGGCCTTAAGGGTGTCCTCAGTGATAATATATTGATTTACGTTTCTCTCATAGGTGTCGGACACCACCTCGAAGTTGGATCCGAGAAGAATGATCCTCCCCTCGATCTGGCTGGCCATAGACTGCAGTTCATTCACCATATCCGAATCCGCGAAGGAATCATCCGAGTAGGAAAACTGATCTATGCCTTCGTAGAAGATACGGTTGGCCAGGATGGTGTTCTGTATCCTCACATAATCCTCCCTCAGTTCCATCATCTTCCGGTCCTGGGCTTTGATCATCCTTCCCGTGGCCAGGTGCAGGCACACGTTAAAGAGAATGACAAACAGGGCGCCGATGAAAATGGAGAAGGAAATATAGCGGATGATTACCTTGGTATTAATCCTGGAAATAATAACCTACCCCCCACTTTGTGTGAATATATACCGGATCACCCGGATTACTCTCAATCTTCTCACGAAGACGACGGATATGGACATCCACCGTACGGACATCTCCTGGATAATCGTATCCCCACACGATATTCAGCAGATTCTCCCTGCTGTAGACCTTGTTGGGATGAAAGGACAGGAGTTCCAGAAGATCGTATTCCTTGGCCGTAAGCTTGACTTCCCTGCCGTCGGTGAAGACCCTCCTGCTGTCACAGTCGATCTTTAAACCGTTCTTCTCGAAAAGTTTCTTCTTCTCCTCCTCCACAACTTTGCGGGAGCTTCTTCTCATGATTGCCTTGATCCTGGCCTTCACTTCGAGAATGTTGAAGGGTTTTGTGATATAGTCGTCCGCGCCGTATTCCAGGCCCAGGATCTTATCCATATCATCCCCCTTGGCGGTCAGCATGATGATGGGCATATTGGAGAATTCCCTGATCATCTGACAAACCTCAAAACCGTTCATCTTGGGCAGCATCACGTCCAGAAGGATCACGTCGTACTCTGTCTTCCTGGCCATCTCCAGGGCCTCTTCCCCGTCATATGCGCAGTCCACTTCCATGTCATCCTGCATGAGGGAGAACTTAAGTCCCTTCACGATAAGTTTCTCGTCATCCACTACCAGAATTTTTTTCATATCCGCACCTCTATAATTAAACCTTGATCAGATCTTTTATCTTTTGATAGATTCCTTCACCTATTCCATCTACCTTCTTCAGTTCCTCCACAGATGAAAACGATCCGTGGGCATCCCTGTAGGCAATGATCGCCAGGGCCCGGCTCTCCCCTATCCCCGACAGGGTCATCAGCTGGTTCTTATCCGCCTGATTGAGGTTGATCCTGGAATCGTCCCCGGACCCGGAAGTCCCCTCACTGCCTCCTCCGTCGGGCAGGACCCGGATCTGGCTGCCGTCCTCCAGAGTCCGGGCCAGATTGACACTCTTCTGGTCTGCCTCGGGGGTGAAACCGCCTGCCGCGCGGATCGCCGCATCAATCCGGTCCCCTTCCTTAAAGAAATACAGTCCGGGATGTCTCACACAGCCGCAGACGTGAACATAAATAAGGGAATCCCCCTCCTCCGCTCCGGAACCCCTCTCTGTGTCTTCCTCGTAACAGGAAGCGGCTTCCCCGCGAATGGATACCCCCTTCTCCTCCGGATAGAGCTCCGATAAAAAAGGGAAGTTGCATCCTTCCAGTACGAACATCATCGATATGGCAAGAAAAATGCAACAGATGAATCTTCTCTTGATTTTCACAGGCCTCC
>CACZOS010000171.1 GCA_902782815.1 uncultured Lachnospiraceae bacterium
GGCTGCCGCCATCAAGATCCTGGTGGACAGACATATGTTTATCGCCGATAGGCCTGAAGATAAATCCGTACTTATGAGACTGGAGTACGATCCCGTGCTTCTGGTCAGAAAATCCACGGGAGTATGCCGGAAAGAAAAGCGTTAAAAGATACAGAAAAAAAAGACAAAACACAAGGGGGGCAGCATATCCGATATGCTGCCCCTTATGGTTCTGTATTTTATTATTTTTCCACTACTGTTGTGAACTCGTCCCAGGGAATATTTACTTTTGCACCCTGGTTGATCAGCTGGTCCACATGCATCAGCAGGGGGTAATCCTCCAGACTGACCACTCCGCGCTCAGCCAGCTTTCTTACAGCCCTGGCGGTTCTGGTGGCGATCACGATGGATTCCAGGGTCACGCCTTCCAGCTCTTTCATGGCATCCTCAAAAGACATCCCTCTGCCAAGCAGAGTACCGATCTTCCTGGTTCTTCCGCCGAATACGGTAACATAGAGATCCCCGCCGCCATGGATGATGTTTTCCGGGCCGCCGCCGATCAGCTGGAGAAGCTGGATCATTTCCTTTAATCCCTGGCCGAAGAGGGCTGCCTGGGAATTATAATGAACGGCACCGATCTTTCCGTCTCTGGCTTCGGCCAGACCCACTGCCAGGCTGACACCCAGGGCGTAGGCGTTCTTCATGGCCACGGCACACTCCACACCTTTCACGTCAGTGGAAAGGGAGATGTGATAGTAATCATTTGCCAGAAGGGATTTGATATATTTCAGGGTTTCCATGTCTTTGCCGCAGAAGGCCACATGGGAGTCATCATGGTCTGCCAGCTCATAGCTGGTGCAGGGGCCGCCGATAGCGTTGAAGTTGATATGTTTGCCTTCCGGCTGTCTCTGCTCGAAGATGGTGGGATAGGGAACCAGGGTTCCGTCTTCCAGGTCCACCATACCCTTTGTCACGGTAAGAAGGGGAACTTCCTCCGGGAGAACCGGGAGGATCTCATCACAGAACCAGTCCAGTCCGAAGCTGCTCACTCCGCCCAGGATCAGGTCAGCCCCCTCAAGAGCCTCTTCCAGTTCCTCGATCTGGTAGTACTTGATCCCATGGTGAAGGGTTCTTTTTAAGGTGATGTGGTAATCATCTTTTCTGAGACCGTCGATGATGTCCCTGTCCAGAGGGGATCCCACCAGACGTACCTCATGGCCGTTCTCGAAAGCGGGAAATGTGATTGCTGAATTCATCTGTCCTGCACATACGAAAGTAATAACGCTCATTTTTCTTCCTCCTGATTTCTGTAAGAGAGTGTCTGCTTGTTTTTCTGAGTTTGTTTTTATTTTTAAATGTTTTGTCTGTTTCTTCCTGCCACACCCACATTGAACCATATTTTTCGGGGCATGTCAAATCACGAAAATGGCATGAATAAAGGGTTTTGACCTGTTTTTTATTAATCGTTTTCAATTGATTAACGACTGGAGGAGGACAAGAAAAAAACTAATCTTGTCAGAAGGGGAAATAAGCGATATATTTGAGTTAATCAAAACTATATTTGATTAATAAATGAACTGTTAATCAAAATAAATCAAAGTTTTACTGTTGACAGGGGATAATCAGTCGGAAAGGAAGGAAAAATGGGGAAACGAAACAGGGTTACCACCAGGGATATCGCGGAGTATGCCGGTGTCTCCCAATCCACGGTGTCAATGATCTTAAGCGGGAAAAAGAATGTCTCTTTTCTGTCTGAGACGGAGGAGAAGGTATGGGAAGCGGCGAGAGAACTGGGTTATAAAAAGCCGGTTAAGAAGACTCCCGCCCTGGAGACCAGCCTGGCCCGGACCATTCTTCTTGTGGCGCCGCTGCTGACCAACAGCTACTATACCACCATCATCCACTCCATCGCGGAGCAGGCCGGGAGTCTGGGATATGATGTCCTGACGGAGGTTACCTTCCGGGATCCGGAGAGGGAGGCGCAGATCCTGGATCTGCCGAAAACCAGCCGGGTTGCGGGAATCATCATATTGTATCCTATCCGGAGGATCGCCGAAGCCAATGCCCTTTCCAAAAGCCTTCCCGTGGTGATGGTGGGGGAGAAGCCGGATAATATCCGCTTTGATTCTGTGGAGCTGGACAGCAAGAAGCCCGGGTATCTTATGGCGGACCACCTCCTCTCCCTTGGCCACAGGCATATGGCCTTTATCTCTTCCCCCATGGGTAAACACGAGATCAGCCGCTTAAGGAGGCTGGAAGGGATTCGGATGGCTTACGGGGACAGGGGGCTGGATGCAGATATGGTGGAGGTGTTCACCCCCACTCCGGCCCGGTTCAGGGAGTATGGCTATCAGTCGGCAGAGTACAGGGTGGGGTGGGAGATGACCGCAAAAGCCCTGGAATCCGGGTCCCCCATCACCGCGTTTATCGGGCAGAATGACATGACTGCATACGGAATACTGGCCTGCCTGAGTGAGAAGGGTTTCCGGGTCCCCAGGGACTATTCGGTGGCGGGATTTGACAATTCCCCTCTCTCCGCCATGCCCCAGATTTCCCTGACCACCGTGGAGCATGCGGCCCTGCAAAAGGGGAAGGACGCGGTCAACCTGATCCACAGCCGCAACCACCGGAATTCCCAGTCTGCTTCCATATCCCGTATTACCCGGATGGAATATGAACCCAGGCTGATCACCCGCCAGTCTACAGGGAAGAAGGGACAGGGGTGAACAGATAAGAAGAAGGGGCTGTCTGCGACAGCCCCTTAATAGTTTCAGGTTCTTTTTTACTGATTATTATTTGTTCTCCTCACGGATCTTATTGAGACGTTTCATCACGTCATTACCGCCTCTGCCGAAGTAGTCCATAAGGGTGCTGTACTCAGCGTAAAGCTTGTCATATACAGCAACTTTGGCAGGATCCGGAACGTAGGTCTTATCCTGAAGTCTTGCAAATTTAGCTGCGATCTCGTTGGCATCCTTGTATCCGGTCACGCTTTCCGCTGCCGCTGCGGTACCCAGAACTGCTGCGCCCAGGGCACATGCCTGGTCGGAAGCACATACCTTGATCTCACGGTTGAGGATGTCGGTGTAGATCTGAACAATGAGAGGATTCTTGGAGGGGATACCGCCGCTCAATACCACTCTGTTAACCGGAACACCGGCTTTTTCGAAGCGTTCTACGATGGCTCTGGTGCCGTATGCGGTTGCCTCGATGAGGGCAAGATAGATATCCTCCGGTTTTGTCAGCAGGTTCATTCCGATGATCAGACCGTTCAGGTCGAAATCCATCAGTGGGGAACGCACACCGTTGAACCAGTCAAGAGCCACCAGTCCGCTTGCCCCTGCCTTGTAACCCTGCAGTTTTTCGGAAAGCAGCTGATGAACGCTGATGCCCTTTTCTCTTGCCTGACGGGTATAGTTTTCCGGAACACAGTTGTCAACGAACCATGCGAAATGGTCGCCCACACAGGACTGACCTGCTTCGATTCCGAAGAATCCCGGCATGATACCGTCCTTGATGATACCCTGGATTCCCTCGATCTTGGCGCTGTGATCTGCCAGCATCAGGTGACAGGAGGAGGTTCCCATGATGATCATCAGCTCGCCGGGTTCTCCTACGCCGCCGCCCGGTACGGAACAATGGGCATCGATGATACCGGTTCCGATGGGAGTTCCGGCCATAAGACCCAGTTCTCTGGCCATGCTGTCACAGAGATAACCTGCGCATGCGCCGATGGGAAGAACGGGGATATTGAATTTTTCTTCCACGAAGTTCTCCATTCTGGGATCCAGAGCCTTGAAGAAGTCCTTGGACGGGAAGCCTGTCTCGTGGTTGTAGAACATCTTGAAGCCTGCGGTACATGCAGAGGTGGTCAGTTTATCGGTCATTTCCCAGAGGATCCAGTCCATTGCCTCCATGAAATAATCTGCCTCTTCATAAACTGCCGGTGCATGATGTAAGGTTTCAAGGATCTTCGGGATAGTCCATTCGCTGGAAACCTTTCCGCCGTACATTTCCATAAAGGACTCATTTCTCTCTCTGGCAATCTTGTCGATGAGAACTGCTTCCGGCTCCGCGCCGTGATGTTTCCAGAGTTTTACGTAAGCATGTTTCTCATGGGCAAATTCCTTGGTCATGCTCAGAGGAGTCTTGTCTTTCTTAACCGGCATGATGGTAGCGGATGTGAAGTCTACGCCGATACCAACCACTTCTTCCGGAAGTACTTTGCTTTCCTTCATTACACCGCGTACAACAGTGATCAGTCCCTCAAGGTAATCGCCGGGATCCTGCAGAGACCATGCGGGGGGAAGTGATTCTCCGGTGGGAATGTGAGTTTCCATGCAGGCATGGGGATACTCGTAGACGCTCTGAGCGATTTCCGTTCCGTCCGCGATGTCCACCAGAAGTGCTCTTACGGATAAAGTTCCATAGTCAAGACCGATTGCGTATTTTTTCATTGTGTACCTCCCTTAATTATATTTCTTTATATTTTTATTTTATTTCTTAAAATATTCTACCATGCGGCTGCCGTATTCCTCGGAAAGACCAAGATCCCAAAGCATCTGCAGGACGGTGAATCTGGGGCGGACTTCCTTGGCGTAGACCACGCAGTCTTTAACCTCTTCCTCGTCCACATTGATGGCGGCCGGTGTGATGGGAGCATCCAGAGAAGCCAGGAGAGCTTCCATCTCTTCGGTAGCCGGAAGGTCTTCCTTGATGGTCTTCTGAATGAGCGGCCAGTTTTCTTTCATACAGGCGATACGTATATCCCTCTGTGCGATGTCGTTCTTCTGAGATGCTTTTTCCACGGCAATGATGCCGTCTGCGGCGATCTCATAGCAGCGACGAACGTTTTCCAGCCAGCTATTATAATCAAAGACTTTTGCCTTGGCGGCGTCGAAGTCCACGTTTTCTTCTGCCAGCATATGATAGAGTTTTAAGGCCACGATGGTGCCGACTCCCACCTGGGTTCCGTGCAGGGCCGGAGTCTTTCCGTGCATCAGAGCACGCATTTCCCAGAAATGGGAGAAATGATGCTCGCAGCCGGAGGCAGGTCTGGAGTTGCCCACAAAACTCATGGCGATTCCGGTGAGGACCAGGGCTTCCGTTACGGCCTTGATGGCTTCGGGATCCCTCTCCTGCACCTTTTTGCTGTATTCCATCACGGTGCTGATGGCTGTGCGGACCATGTCCACAACCTCTTCACAGTAGTATTCCTGATTGATCATGCGGGACATCTTCCAGTCTAAAAGGCATGTATATTTGCCCAGGGTGTCGCCGAGACCGGCGGCGATCAGCCTCATGGGTGCGTTTGCCAGAACCTCGGTATCGCCGATGACGGCAACCGGTCCGTGGCAGTCCACGGTTGTCTTCACATGGTGAAGCATGAGGGCGGAGCCGATGGATACGAAACCGTCCATGGAGGGAGCAGTTGCGTAGATGATGTAATCCAGTCCCATACGGAAGCTGATCAGCTTGCACAGGTCATTGAGTGTTCCGGAACCCACGCCCAGGATCAGATCGGTGCCGGGTGTTACAGCCACCAGGATTTCCCCGATCACTGTCTCGTCCGGGACAACCTCTTCATAGTCCAGGACCACTTTACCGTATTCGATGCCGGCTTTTTCCAGCTCGGCCGCGGCAGCTTCCCCTGCTGCCTTCCAGGTATTGATGTCTGCTACGATGAAAGGCTTTGTATAACCCAGTTCTTTAATATGGGTAGGGAGACGTTTTACCGCATCCTTGTCGATGTCGATCCTTTTTACCGAGGAGTAATGTTTGTGTCCGCAGGAGCAGGTGATTTCTCTGCTTACGTAGGAATTGAGGTTAAGAGCTTTTGCCATGATGCTTCCTCCTTATAAAAAATGGAAATTCTTTTGTCCGTTTGCTTTATGATTCCATTATATAGCCTGAAATCAAGCTGTCAACCGGCCCCGGAGGAAGCGATTACTAATCAAAACGTATTTTTTGATTAATCATAATTCTGATTAATTTTCACTGAAAAAAAACTCTGATTTCCAATCCTTAATTATATCTGTTTTGATTAGTAATCAGAGCTTTTTCAGCAGATAAAAATCCGCCGGAGAAAAAATATTAAATTTTTGTTAATTTATTTCCTTCAGTACGGCGATGGTCCTTTGAAGTCCTTCCTCTATATTATAGGCCGGTTTCCACCCCAGTTTTTTAAGCTTGCTTCCGTCCAGTCTGGCCTTGGTGGCGGTGGAATATCCGGCTGCCTCAACGGCGTCAGGCAGCTCAAAGACCACCTGTCTGCCGGCGGTTTGGGCGATGATGGCGGCCAGATCTTTCAGCATGATATCGGATCCGGCATCCGCGATATTGTACGCCTCCCCGCTCTCCCCGCAGAGAAGAACGGTCAGAAGGCCGCTCACCGCATCCGCCATGTAGGTGTAGCTGTAGTACTGGGTCCCGGCGGATTTCAGAATGATGTCCTCCCCGGCGATCCCCTTGCGGATAAACTGGCTGATGGCCTTGGTATCACTCATGAGCATGGTGGGCCCGTAGGAACGGGTCAGACGGGGGATAACGATATCCAGCCCTTTCTGTGCCTTGTAAGCCTGGCAGAGCGCCTCGCCGCAGCGTTTGCTCTCCGGATAGCCCGCTCTCATGGTGTTACAGTTGATGTAGCCGCAGTAATCCTCCGTGAACAGTTCCACATCCCCGCGGTTCTCTCCGTAAACCTCATTGGAGGAAGAGAAGGCAAACCGGCTTGCCTCATGAGCCACCGCAAAGTCCAGCATATTGGTCAGACCGATGATATTGGTGGTGATGGTACCGATGGGATCGGTGGAATACTGCATGGGATGGGTATTGGAAGCCAGGTGAAGGATATAGTCTACTTTTCCCAGATCATCCCGCACAAAGGGAAGATTGATGTCGTAGGCGATAAACCGGAGAGAGGGGTTCCCTTTCCACTTGATGAACCGTCCGGCTGCCCGTTTCGCATTCCTGCCCAGGGCATAGACCGTGCAGTCAAGGCCTGTTTCGTTCTTTTTCATCAGAACGTCCACGAGAAAGCTTCCCACCAGGCCGGTAGCTCCCGAGATGAGGACAGACCTGCCCTGCAGTTTGTCCCAGGGAAGGGCAAGATCCGCCACTTTATTTACATCCTCAAGATACATGGGATTATCGTACAATGTCATAAGAATCTCCTCCTGAAAGCGCTTTCACAGGCCCTTGGATCATTTGAGCCAGTTATCCTTGTCGGATTTCAGGTATGCCTTGAACATCTCAAGGTCGTCTTTGGTGGTGAGCTTGATATTCTTGTCGGAACCTGCCGCAAAATATAATCTCTCTCCCAGTTCCACCATCATTGTGTTGGTGTAGGATGAACCATAGATCCCGATCTCCTTCTCGAAGGCTTCATGGTAGGCCCAGTCCAGCTTGCCGAATTTGTAAGCCTGGGGTGTGGACACTCTCCGAAGTGTTTCTCTGGGAATGTACTGTACCGTGCTGATCTCATCGTCGATGACGAAGATTTGCTCGTTGTAGGGCATGGAAGTTACGCCGTTGCCGTACTGGTTGCATTTGATGATGATATCCGAGAGGACCGTCTCATCCACCAGAGGACGGATACCGTCATGAATGATGATGTTGTCATCATCCGAACAGATCCCTTCCAGATTATAGACACCGTTCCGGATGGATTCCTGTCCGGATTTGCCACCGGACACGATCCATTTCAGTTTGGTGATATTAAACTGCTTTGCGTATGCCCAGACAATGTCGTGCCAGCCGTCGATGCAGACTACTTCGATGGCATCGATCTGGGGATGTTTCTGAAATCCCTCCAGGGTATAGATCAGTACGGGCTTGTCATAAACATTGATGAATTGTTTGGGGATATCCTGCCCCATCCTGCTTCCGGATCCACCGGCGATAATGATTGCTACGTTCATGGATTGTCCTCCTTTAGTCCAGTTTGATCCCTGCCAGAAGGGAAGCCAGACCTGTGGTTGCCTCTCCCTCATCCTTGTAACTGGTCTTTGCCTCGCCGATATCCGCCACGGGATCGGAGTCTTCCAGGGATTTCATACTCAGGCCGATCTTGCCGTCTTCCACCTTGGTGACCTTGACCTTGACATCCTGGCCCACCTTCAGCACTTCTCCGGGAGAAGCGATCCGTTTCCGGGAAATCTGGGAAATGTGAACAAGGCCGCTGAGCCCGTCACCCAGATCGATGAAGGCACCGTAGGGCATAAGCTTCTCAACCTTGCCCTCCAGGACGGTTCCCTTGGTGATAGCGTTGATCCTGCGTTCTTTTTCTTCCTTTTTCTTTTCCTGTAGCAGTTCGCGTACGGATAAGACAAGGCGGTTCTTCCTCTCGTCCACCGTGATCACCTTGGCCTCAACGGTCTTGCCCAGGAATTCGTTGGTGTCTTCCACATAGCTTAATGAAAGCTGGGAGACAGGGATAAAGGCACGGAGACCTTCCAGATAGGCTACTACGCCCTTGTTGACGATACCGCCGATCTTCACGGTGACCGGAGTACCCTCCTCAAGATATTTCCGGCAGGTATCCCATGCCAGAGACCGTACTGCATTCTTGACGGACAGAGCGATGTTGCCTTTGCCGTCGTCGGTGGCGATCACTTCCGCAGTAATGGGGTCACCGGCTTTTATATTATGCATGGAGAAGGACGGATCATCACTGAAATCCGCTCTTTTTACCACACCCTGAACATGGTAGTTGAAGTCTACGTAGGCCGCGTCTTCATCCACCATGGTCACGATGCCTTCCACGATATCTCCCTCATTGATTGGGCGGAGAGAAGCCTCCAGTTCTTTTTCGAAATCTGCCATTGTTTCGCTCATTACATTTCCTCCTGTGATTTTTCTGTACCGCATAAATCTTCCCCGGTTCTGTTTGAAAGTGATCATAGATGATCCCGCAGGGAATCAGTGTGGGAACATGCGGCCAATTACAATTAATATAGCATTTATCCATAAATTTTGCTATACTTATGTGACAGAATTATTAAGGAAGAAACAGTATATATCCGGAGGAGGGAGCAAGATGCTGAGAACGGGGATAGCCAAAATGCTGACGGAAGTGGTGACCGGGGAGAAGACTGCCGCATATTTGGGCAGCGGAAGTCTGGCAGTCTACGGTACTCCGGCCATGATTGCCCTGGTGGAGAAAACCGCGGTGGCCCTGCTGGAGGACCGGCTTGAGGAGGGGATTACCTCTGTTGGCACCAACCTGAATATGGATCATCTCTCCCCCACGCCGGTGGGCGGAAAAATATCCTGTGCCGTTACATTGAAAGAAATCGATGGGAAGAAACTGGTTTTCCGTGTACTGGTGGAGGACCAGGCCGGGATCATCGGAAAAGGGACCCATGAGAGGTTCCTGGTTGACGCGGACAGATTCCAGGCCAAAGCAGATGCCAAACTGCTGCAGACAGATATTTGGGATGACTGAGATGAGACTGAATAAATATTTGAGCGATGCCGGTTATTGTTCCAGAAGGCAGGCGGACCGCCTGGTGGAGGAAGGCCGTGTCCGGGTGGATGGCCGGACGGCTGTCCTGGGCCAGCGGATCGGGGAAGGCCAGGAGATCCTGGTGGACGGGAAAGAGATCAGACCCGCCAAAAAGAAGATCGTCCTCGCCTTCAATAAACCGAAGGGCATCGTCTGTACCACAGAGAAAAGAGAAAAGAATAACATTATTGATTATATCCGGTATCCGGAACGGATCTATCCCATGGGAAGGCTGGATAAGGATTCGGAAGGTCTGATCCTCCTCACCAATGACGGGGAACTGATGAATGAGATCCTCCGGGCCAGAAATTATCATGAGAAGGAATATGAAGTCCGGGTGGACCGGCCGGTCACGAAGGAATTTCTGGACAGGATGTCCCGGGGGGTGGAGATCCTGGATACCGTCACCAGGCCCTGCCAGGTGCGCCAGACCGGCACCTGTTCCTTCCGCATCATCCTGACCCAGGGGCTGAACAGGCAGATCCGCCGTATGTGTGAAGCC
>CACZOS010000172.1 GCA_902782815.1 uncultured Lachnospiraceae bacterium
ACCTCTCAATTCCAATACCAGACAAGATTATAGTATAGATAAGCGAGGATGGCAAGCAAAATAAAGGGGAAGGGAATGGTTCGCAGCAGGTGTGTAAACGAAACGTGAAATAATCCGGTTTTGTTTCACGTTTCATTTACAATCCGGCTTCTTCTGCAAGGCACCAAAACATAATCAAGTAGATATTAATTACACAAAACATGGATAATCCTCCAAATCGGCTGTTTCTTTTCACGTTTCATGGATACAGTCCTCGTATATCTTCCGATCCTCCAAAAACCGGTATATACTTTGACCGTGCCAGGATTTGTGAATGCGTTCGCCTGGCTCCTGGAGATAAGAAACAGATGCAAACGAGGAGGTCTTATGGTTATAACTGTTGACACAAGGCCGGCCGCTGTTTTCCCCGAAAAAGATAAGCTCCTGAAGCTGTTGTTTATGTTCGAATACCAGCAGGGAACCTGCAGGAGTGTTTCAGCCGAAACCGGATGGGGGAAGACGAAGGTTTCGGAAGTATACAGCAAATGCAGGGAAGCAGGGATGAAATATGAAGATGCGAAGGAGATGTCCGGACAGGACATTGCCCGGATCCTGAAAATGGCACCTCCGGGAAACCCGGCTATGAAAGATGTACCTGACCATTACTGGGAATGGGTATGCCGGGAGCTTCATAAAAACAAGCGGAAAACGCTCAATTACATATGGACGGAACATTACTCAAAAGATTATCCTGACGGGCTTGGTTACAGTCAGTTCTGCCGGCGTTACAGCTCATGGGTGGACAAAGCCCGGAAGGAAATCATACTCCCCCAGGAAAGAGTACCAGGACGTGAAATATTCATCGACTGGGTTGGCGATACCATCAGCATGATGGACAAAGGTTCTGCATATATGCGAAATGTTTATTTTTTTATAAGCACCATAGGAGACAGTTCCTATCCTTTTGTGGAGGCATTCACCGGCATGGACCAGGCCAAATGGGTGCAGGCGCATATTGACATGCTGGACTTTTATGGCGGGGTGCCCAGACTTTTTGTGCCCGACAATACGCGAACCGCTGTGACTGTTGCATCACTCTATGACCCTTGCCTCAATCATGCCTACAGAGACATGGCTGTCCATTACGGGGTAGGGATTGCTCCTGCAAGAGTTCGGGCGCCACAGGACAAACCCACGGTGGAAGCCGGTGTTCAATGGGTAGAAAAATGGCTCATCACATGGCTCGAGGACAAGCCGGCAGTATACCAGGATATCACAGAATTGAATAATGCTATCAGGATGCGCATGGAGGAATTGGTACAGAGGAAGTTCAAGAACCGTGCAGGCAGTCGGAAAAGCGTCTTTGAGTCTCTGGACAAGCCCGAACTGCGCCCCCTTCCCAGGGATGGTTTTCTTTTCTTCACCACGCTGACGAAGAAATCGCTGCCTTTAAACTGGCATTTTGACGTGAAAGAGGGGCTGGATACCTTTTATTACTCGTTCCCATACATTTATGCCGGCCAGGAGGGATATGCCCATGTATACCCTAAAAAAGTTGAAATCTATGTTACTACAGTAGGAAGGGTGGCAGTCCATAACAGGAGGTTTACCGGGAGGAGGTATGTGACAGAGATCACGCATGCGCCTGCTAACCAGCAGGAAAGGATGAGATATAACGGGCGTACCGGATCCTATTATCGTGCAAAAGCGGAAAAGATCGGGAAGAGCACTTCTTTGGTCATATCCGCAATACTGGAGAATGGCCCCGTGGAGGAGCAGGGATACCGGTCGTGTGACGGTATCCTCAGGATGGTAGAAAAATATGGGACATCCGAATTGGAGGATGCCTGCCGGCGGGCTCTGGAAGTAGGGCGGCCGAACTACACAACCATAAAAGCTTTTATTGGAAAGGCAGCGAAGCCCGCGGACATTTCTGCAGCAATGCCAGGGGAAAGGGATCATGAAAATCTCCGTAAAGGATGGAGGTGAGAGATGGATTATCAGGCTTCAGAACAATTAACACAGATGCGCCTTAACGCGATGAGGGATGAGTACAGACGTCAGGATGAACTGCCAGCCATGCTGGACCTGTCATTTGATGAGCGTTTCAGCATGATCGTCCAGGCCCAGTTCAATTCTCGGAAGAACAGCCGGATAGCCAGGGAACTGAAAAACTCAGGCCTGAGGGAACCGTGTGCAGCCATTTCAGCTATTGACTGCTCCTCCGAAAGGAACATCCTGAGATCCCACATCGCACAGCTGTCCGGCATGACATGGATCAAGGAGGGGAAAGGACTGCTTGTGACCGGGGCAACAGGGACCGGAAAGACTTTCATCCTGTGCGCCTTCGGGCATGATGCGTGCGTAACCGGTTATACGGTAAGGTATTACAGGATGACGAGACTCGTGGAACTTATGATGGCGGCACGTTCAGATGGAAGCTATGAAAAAAAACTTCAGGAATTAGGAAAGCCTGACGTATTGATATTGGACGACTTCGGCCTGAAGCAGTGTGACCATATGTTTTCGCTGGACCTGCTGGAGGTAATGGAAGAAAGGTCTTACAGGAAGAAATCGGTTTTTATAGGAGCACAGCTTCCTGTGCGTATGTGGACGGAGAGTTTCAAAAATAAGACTGCCGCTGAAGGATTCATGGACCGTATCGTGGGGAATGCCTACCGGATTGAGCTGAAAGGCCCTTCCAGACGGACGAGGATGCCGGACGAAGAAATGTGGGGCGGGAATTGTAGAACCGAAAGCGGAGGAGATGGTGTGGAAGCGGATAACGGTGCTTAAGAACAAACAGGAACCTTTAAAATGCATTCTGGATGGAAGGAAGTGGGAAACATGCCGGAAAAGAAAGAATTGGATCTTCTTGCCGCATTACATTTCTATAATGACGCTGGGGATGAGATGGAGGATGTGCTTGTATCATTTGAGACAATGCAGGAAGAGATTGAGACGGCTTTAGATGACTTGCATGATGAACTGGAATTAATAAAAGACCATCTTGATGATTGTTACCGCAGATATCAGGGATGCCTCCGGAAACGCGGCATTTCCATAGATGAGGAGTGGGAAGTAAACTCCAATTTGCGCAATAAATGTGTAAAAAATAGAGAAAGCAAACCTGGAGCATGAGGCATGGCAAGGAAAAGAATCAATATCTCAATTGACACAGACACGCACGAAAGGCTACAGCAATACGCATGGGAACATCATTCGAGCGTATCTAAGGCAATAACTGACCTGGTATGGGCTGCAAAAGTAAAAAACGAGAACGTAAGAGGACAGATTTCAATAGAAATACCCAGGAGGAATCGTGGATAATGGCCACTTGATAAAGAAAAAAATAAAATGCATTATGAATGAAGGTCACGGCTAACGCCATGACCTTTTAAATATAGCCTAAAACCAAAGCGCCTCGTTCGACACCCAAGAATTAGCAAGCGTTTTCAGCTTCTCCAAAAGATGAAATAAAAAAACAGCTCTTCTCCCGGGTTACAACACTGCTTATGGAAATGAAAAGAGCACATCTTAGATATTGTCCGCCACATAAGATTTTTGTCCGTTTGATAGTAGAATATTGTCCGCACGAAATCAGAATCTTGTCCGCTCAATGCGTTGCTTGTCCGCTTCAGAGTAGAACTAAGTCCGTTTTGGATGCGTCCCCACACCTTATCCGCAAAAATTCCTGCATAGAACTTTCCATTACTTCTCGCCGAAATTCCTGAAGAAGTGTGAACTTGCTGCGTGATAGCTAACCATCCATAATAATTTGCTTCCGGTGTAGGAGTAATAGCAACATTACGGATCTGCTTGGTGATGGAAGCTACCGTGTTTGTTTGTATCCAAGATCTATCAGAC
>CACZOS010000173.1 GCA_902782815.1 uncultured Lachnospiraceae bacterium
ATGCACAGGTTATCCAGGATGGTTCCGTTAAAGAGATAGGTCTCCTGGGTTACCACACCGATCTGACTGCGCAGCCAGGGAAGGTCAAAGTCCCTGACATCCACCCCGCCTATCCGCACGGCACCCCCCTTTACGTCATAAAGTCGGGGGATCAGGTTCACCAGGGTGGATTTTCCGGATCCGGAAGGACCCACCACCGCATACATCTTTCCTCCGGGCACGGTAAAATCCACATCCGACAGAATCTCAATCTCCGGAGTATATCCGAAGGAAACATGGTCAAAGACGATATCCTGATTGGCGGTTTCCGGTTTCTGCCCGTTTTCGGGATTCCGGATGGGATTTTCTCTGTCCAGATAGTCGAAGATCCGGCTAAAAAGGGCCAGGGACCGGGTAAAATCCACCTGGATATTCAGGAGAGATTCCACCGGCCGGTACATACGGTTTACCAGGGAGACGGTGGCGGTTACCATACCTACGGTAAGGGCAGGATCCAGCTGTCTGATGATCAGGACACCGCCGGCGAAATAGATAAGTAAAGGCCCAAGCTGGGTGAACATCCCCATAAGGACAAAGAAGAGCCGGCCGCTGGTTGCTTCCTTAAGGGAAAGCTTGGTGGCTTCCTTGTTCACCTCCACGAATTTATCGTATTCTTTTTCTTCTCTGGCAAACAGTTTTACCAGAAGAGATCCGCTCACGGACAGGGTCTCATTGATGATCTGATTCATCTCATCCTGTTTTTCCTGGCTTTTTGTCAACAGGGTAAAACGACGTCTTCCGGCACTGCGGGTGGGCAGGATGAGCAGCGGGATCACCAGGATGCCTGCCAGTGCCAGTTTGGGACTGATGGCAAACATGGCAGCCAGGGTGGTGATCACTGTGGCGGTATTGCTTACCAGAGAGGACAGGGTACCGCTGATCACCGAGCTGACTCCGCTGATATCCGTGTTCATCCGGGTGATGATATCTCCTTGCTTTTCGGTGGTAAAAAAGGCATGGGGCATATATTCCAGATGCCGGTACATTTCATTTTTCATATCAAAAATGATCCTCTGCGAGATCCAGGAATTGATATAACTTTCCAGCAGGCGGATCAGCTGGCTGGCGGTCATGGCCAGGAGGGCATAGACCAGCAGGCGGACCAGAAGGGGGAAACTATGCCCCGTCAAAGCATCATCCACGATACGCCCCGTAATGATCGCCGGAAAGAGACCGACAACAGCTGAGACAAGAATGGTTACAAACACCAGAAAAAACTGTACCCGATATGGCCTCAGATAGGAAAGAATCCGTTTTAGCAGAGGTCTGGTAAGCTTAGGCGCGTTCCCTTTCTCTTCTTCTGTTAAAAAACCCCGTGGACCATGTGCCATGATATTTCTCCTTACTATTTATGTTATTATTCTGTATGCTTATTCCAATTATAACATAATATGTTAATAAATGTGTCATATGGAGGATCGATCCGTGAAAGAAGAATGCCTGATCTGCAGAGCACCCCTGGAATATCTCGAGTCGGATGTTCTTATGGAGTGTGAGATTTGTCATAAGAAAGAAAACAGTAAAACCAGATGTGTCAATGGCCATTATGTGTGTAATGACTGCCACACAAGGGGTCTTGACAGTATCATCGGATTGTGTATGGAAGAAAGGTCCCGGAATCCCGTCGGGATCATTGAAAAAATGATGGATATGCCCTTTTGCCATATGCATGGCCCCGAACATCACGTTATGGTGGGTGCGGCCCTGCTCACTGCATACAAGAACGCAGGAGGGGACATAGATCTTCCTTCAGCGCTGAGTGAGATGATGAACAGAGGGAAGGGTGTCCCCGGCGGCGCCTGCGGATTCTGGGGTGCCTGCGGAGCGGGAATCAGCTCAGGAATGTTCATTTCCATCATTTCAAAATCCACACCCCTGTCAAATGAACCCTTTGCCCTTTCCCACCGGATGACCTCAAAATCCCTGGGAGTGATCGGTGAGACAGGGGGGCCCCGATGTTGTAAGAGAGATTCCTTCCTCTCCATTCTGTCCGCTATTGATTTTGTGAGAGAACATTTCGGCGTGGAGATGGAGAGACCGGAAGTCATCTGCCGCTTTTCTGCGCGTAATAATCAATGTATAGGAAAGAGATGTCCCTTTTCCGGGTGACCGACAACTCTAAGGTATCCCTCCGGATCGGTATCTCCTTCCGTATTGATCAGGAGGATCACAGAATCCCTGTTTATATGGAAGAGATCTCTTAAGGACTCATCCTCCAGGATGGTGCGGACCAGCCCGTAGGTTACCGCGCCGGACTCCCCGGAAACGATGGAGGGATCACTGCCTTCAGGCCGGGCATAGGCCAGCATTCCTTTCTCGGAAACAGAATCCCTGCAGGCACAGAACCAGGTTGAAGTATCCCTTAAGACAGGCCAGATGGTACTGCAGGGGGTGCCGCAGTTCAGGCCGGCCATGATGGTCGAGGGAGATCCTTCAATGGAATGCGCCTTTCCGTCTCCGGCAAGGACGGACCGGTAGATACAGGCGGCCGGTTCGGCTTCCACAATGGCAATACCCGGAGGGGAATCATTAAACCGGTTCAGGCAGTAGGCTTCCACAGCACCTGCCATAGACCCCACTCCGGCCTGCAGAAAGACATGGGTGGGAGCAATTCCGCCCATCTGGCCTGCAGCCTCTTCCGCAAGGGTGAGATATCCCTCCATGATCCATTGAGGGTATTGTTCGTAACCATCCCACGCGGTGTCCTGAATCAGAATGGAACCTCTTTCCTCAGCAAAAGAAGCGGCGTATTGAACCGTCCGGTCATAATTCCATTCCGTAATCTCAGCAATCGCCGCACCGGCATCTTCGACCGCCCGGCGTCTTGCTTCCACTGTCCCGGCAGGCATGAATACACGGGCTTTGCATCCGAACAGTTTCGCTGCCCAGGAAACGCCTTTTCCATGATTGCCGTCCGTGGCGGTCACAAATTCTATTTTACAGCATTTTTCCCGGAGGTCCTCACGCAGAAAAGTCCTGTAATCCGACTTCGCCGGATCAAGGGACAGCTTCCGGCAAAGGATGCGGTACATGCAGTAGCTGCCCCCGAGTCCCTTAAAAGCCTTCAGTCCGAATCTTCCGGATTCATCTTTGACAAATATGGACCTGACACCATACATTGAGGCTGTTTGTTCAAGAGAAAGCAAAGATGTTTTCTTATAGACAGGAAGGCTTTGGTGGAAACGCAGCACATCCCTCGCCTTCTCCCGGGAGAAGACCCTGATCCCTGTGTATCTGACAGGTTCCTGTTTAATACAATCAAACGCTTTTCCTTTATATTCTTTTATCATTGTTTTTCCCTGTGTTCCTTAATCGAGAAAATGAGCCCGTACCGAGGGCAGGATCAGAACGACCAGAATGGCCGTATAAGCTACACATTTCAATACAGGGAAAAGATTAATCTTTCCCTTCAGCTTGAAAGCCACAGAGGCTATGGAAAAAAGGGTAAAACCCAGCGCTATTCCGTAACTCAGTACTCTTTTCCCCGCAAAGATTGCCATGGAAGTAATGCCCTGCACAATTCCCACAAAGAAGGTTACCCAACCCATCTTTATGGTGAACTTCTTAAGCTTTTCCGGATCGGAGTAGCGGCTCATGAAACGATCCGAAAGTTCGATAGGGTTCAGAGCTCTCTTTCCGCCTGCATACATCAGGCCGGTGACGATGCTGAAAACGCAGAGTACGGCATAAAATATTCCGCATAAAAACAATAGGACCATGATCATCTCTTTTCCCTCCTGTAAGTGAATTATTCTGCATTTAAGAATATCATAAAACAGACAGAAAAATAAATTCTTTTTCCTTCCTTTTCTGTGACGGTTCTGTGACATTAGCCATGATATAGTTTAGACAACAAAGGAAATAAAAAACAAAAAAACAGAACATGGAGGAAAAAGAGATGAGAAAAAATACATTAGTAAAAGGATTCATGATTACACTGGCAGCAGCAATGCTTGCAACAACAACCGCATTACCCGCAACCGTAATGGCAGCAGAGACTGAGCCGGTTATGGAGCAGGAGGCAGCAACCGAGGCAGCGGCAGCTGAAGTAAAAGAAGAGAAGAAAGAGGAAGCCGCTCCGGAAGAGAAGAAGGCAGAAGAAAAAAAAGAAGCCGCTCCGGAAGAGAAGAAAGCGGAAGAGAAGAAAGAAGAG